>CAYJOG010000519.1:0-2392 GCA_964371695.1 uncultured bacterium | reverse complement strand
TTTCCAAACCGGCTCATCGCTCAGGGTTAATGCTGTTTCGATTGAAAATTTGTATCAATACTTCGGCAACACGCTGTTTCACCACCGGCAGCACTTCCGCTTCAAACCACGGGTTGCGCTTGAGCCACAGGGTGTTGCGGGGTGAGGGGTGCGGCATGGGGACAAATCTGGGGAACCATCGCCGCCAAACCTGAACCGTTTTCTGAAGGCTGTTTTCGCGTTCCTCACCCAGATGCCACGCCTGGGCATAGCTGCCCACCAACAAGGTTGTCTGCACCCTTTTGAGTTGCGCGAGCAGCGGCGCTCGCCAAAAGGCGGCACACTCGGTGCGGGGCGGTAAATCTCCCGAGACCCCCTTGCCCGGATAACAAAACCCCATGGGCACAATGGCCACACGGCTTTCGTCATAAAAAACATCCCGGTCCAGCCCCAGCCAGTTCCGCAAGCGGTCGCCGCTGGGATCATTCCAGGGAATGCCCGTGGCATGCACCCGCGTGCCGGGGGCCTGACCCACAATCAGCAGCCGGGCCGTGGCGCTGGCCCGCAACACCGGCCTGGGGCCGAGGGGAATCTGGCCCTCACAGGCCCGGCAGTCACGAATTTTCCCAAGCAACTCATCCAGGTCATTTTTTCGGGCCATGGCTGCAAAGAACCTCAGACCGCTAGAATACCGCCATGTCCGAAAACGCCGCTTATAAAACGCTGGACCTCACCGTCCATTTTTCAGACGACCTGCCTGAAGAACAGGAGCAATTCTGGGAAGCCCTGGAATGGGTGCGGCGGCATTTTGCCGATGCCCTGAAAATTCACATCCACCTACTGGGCACACTGCGCGAGGACACCCCCACCCTGCCCGTCACAGGTGGCGCGCTCCTGCTGGTGGTTTCAAAAGAATGGCTGATGGCGGCGGCCAATCCGGCGGACCCCACCGAACACCTGTTGAAATACGCCGTGGACCGGGCGGCGGACGAACGCAAAAAAGACGCCCCCGCCCTGCAGGTGATGCTGTTTTTTGAGGGCCTCACGCCGGATCAGTCCCTGGGCGGCCAACCCCTGGATGGCCGTCTGTTGCTGAAAAAGGACTTGGCCGCCGAGCCGCACATTCTGCTGGAAACCTTTGACCGGGCGGATGAATTCAAGCGCCAGATGGTGGAAGACCTGATGGGCCTCTGCGAACGTTTCAGCCGGGGCGTGAGCCGCCACAAACAGCCGGTGCGGGTGGTGCAGTATCCCGAAGATCTTTTGCACGCGATTCGCCCGGTGAAGGTAGAGATTGACGCCGCCACCCTCAAGATGGACAAGGCCGGCGCGGCCATGATGGCGGCGGGCAATGCCGTGGCGCTTTCCATGGAAGGCCACTGGGTGGAGGCGGAACTGTCGTTTCTGGAGGCGCTCTCGCTCAACGAAGACCGCACCGTGCTCAAGGCCTGGGGGCATTATCTGATGCAGGTGCACCGTTTTGCCCTGGCGGCCCAGGTGTGGCGGCAGGTGATTCACGAGAGTCAGGAGGCAGGCGACCGCACCGCCGAGGCCGAAGGATTTTATCAACTGGCCCTGTCGCACCAGCGGCGCGGGCAAACCGAAGTGGCCATTGTGGAAGCCAAAGAGGCGGTGGAGCACTTCAACACCCTGGGCAGCACGGCGCTCAAGGCCAGCGCCCATCTGCTACTGGGAGACTTGTTGGTGAAGACCCATCGTCAGAAAGAAGCCCAGAAGATTTATGACGCAGCCATGGGCATTTATGCCGCCCTGCAGAACACCCAGGAACAGGCCCAGGTGTGTCTGAAAAAGGGGCAGGCCCACCAGCAACTGGAGGAACTGCCCGAGGCCGAGGCCAGTTATCACAAGGCGCTGCAGATTCTGGAAAAAACCAAAAACGTGCGGCCCCAGGTGCTGGCGCGGGCCTATATCCAGAAAGGCTCTCTCGACAGCCAGCGGCGGATGTACGCCATGGCCGAGCGGTCTTATGAACGGGCGGCGGAAATATTCCAGAAACTGGACGACATTGAGGGTCTCTCGGACATCACGTCTTACCTCGCCCGCACGGCCCTGCTGAAAGGCCAAGCCGACAAATCACTGCTGCTGCTGCGCTGCGCCCTGGCACTGGACAGCGCCCTGGAAGATTACGAAGGCCTGGGCATGAACCATCTGAGCATGGGGGTGCTGAGGGGCCAGACCGGCGACCGGAACGAGTCCCTGCGTCACCTCAAGGCCGCCAAGGCTTTGTTTGAACTGGCGGGTGCAGTCTCCAAACAGACCATCGCTGAACACATGGTGGCCCTGCTGGAAAAACCGGAGTAAACCCTTTTACAAAAAACATGGAGTAGGCGCGGTGTCCTCACCGCGCTGGCAACCCACCACCAATGAACATTCTGCTGTTTTGAATGTTCAT
>CAYJOG010000518.1:0-2396 GCA_964371695.1 uncultured bacterium | reverse complement strand
GGTGAGTCCATGTGTGGGGTTTTCCCAATAGGACGACACTTGGCCCGTGGTGAGGTTGATGGTGCTCACGCCGTCGTGTCGGGCGATGTACATTAAGCCGTCGCCGCTGTGATAAAACATCTGCTCCGGCTGATCCAGCACTGCCAGCAGGCTTTTCACACCCCCTGGGGTCACCTTGCTCACATTGCCGTTGTCCTCGGAGACATAAACATTGCCCTGCGGGTCCACCATCACAAACGCGGGGTTAAAAAACCCGGAAGCCATTTCGGTGATCACACCCCCCGGCAGAATCTTGAACAGTTTTTCGTTACCTTTGGTGGTGACGTAGAGGTTGCCGAGGCTGTCAAAATCCATGCCCACCGGGCGGCGTAGGTTGGTGGTGTCCTGGACATATAGGGTGGTAGTAAGCGCGCTGGCCCGGCCCTGAGTCAACCAACACAACAGCATCACGCACCAGCACAGCACCAACGCGCTGGTTTTAGCCACCTGGGTCACCCACCATCCAAAGCGGGCGGTGTGATGCAAAATATTTAAGTTATCGGTGTTTTTCATGATTAATAGAAGCTCACTGGAATCAGGACTTGGTTTTGCGGCGCCCCTGGCCGGGTGGTTACCTCAAGAAGCAGGAAATACTCCCCAGGGCTGATGACACCGAAACGGTTGTCAACCTCAACCTCGCATTCCTGCGGCGCCGTGGCGCCACAGACAATCAGTTCACTCAAATCCCGCAGGGGGGCTTGCGCCTTGTCCATCAGGGCCAGCTTCACCGTGTCTGGCCCCCCGGGGGACGGCGACACGCCGCTGCCCAGCTTCCAAAGCACAGTGAGCTGTCCCCGTCGGGGAACCTCCAGCGGGGTGGCGCTGACCTGCTTAATCACGGCGGTGGACGGCGGTGGCCCCGTGCCACTGCTGTCCTGCGGCACGGCCACCGTGGCGATGGCTCCCTGGTTTTCATCCAGCGCCACAGCCGCGCCAAATCGTCCATTTCCCAAACCTGGGTACAACTTCAAAACACCATCGTCGTCACCGCTCAAGAGGTCTTTTTTTCCGTCGCCATCGGCATCCCACAACGCCACGCCAAACCGTGCGGCGCTTTGCACCCCTGCGGCTTGTCCTTCGTCAAAACGCCCTTCGTCCTGTGCCGCGAAAAAAGTCAATTCCCTCAAGCCATTCCGTTTTTCGCTGGTGTCCACCAACACGTCCACCCGGCCATCACCGTTTAAGTCCCCCGCCGCCAGCGCGAAAGGTTCCAGCCGGGATCCTTTTAACAACACGTGTCCACCTTTGCTCAACTGCCGGGAACCAGGGCCGGCAAAGCGTCCCGTTCCGTCACCCTCGGCGAACAACACCCGGTGGTGGTGGCGGTTCAGATCGGCGTAAGCCACGTCCATGTTTCCATCACCGTCCACGTCACCCACGCCCTTGGGGCCCAAATGCATGTTGCCGTGCAACGGACTGGTGATAACCCCAAAGCTGCCCTTCTTGTCATTCAGCAACGCCACAAGCGTGTGGTTGCCCCCCGAGAAAACTGCGTCCAGCCAGCCATCCCCGTCAAAATCGCTCACCGCCGCCCCCTGTACACCCGCATCCCGCGTTTTGCCCAGTGAAAGCCGGTCCACCACCAAGGTGTTGTGAAAAGTGTCCTCTCCCGTGTTTAGCAGGAGAAACACACTCATGGTTTCGCCATCGGTAGTGGGCACCAACAGGTCGGTGTCGCCATCCTGGTCAAAGTCGCCCGCCGCCACGCCACGCCCCAAGCTCATGTCCTGGTAATAACCGCTGGCCACCTCCCGGCCCGGCCCCACAATGGAGGAAACCCCCGCCGCAAAATCCGGATGCGCCCCCACGGGGTAAATTTTGACCCGGCCTTCTCCCACCGGGCCAGGGCGCACCGTGGCGATCAACCTGCTGGCGGACGCCCGTATCACCCGCACCTGTTTTTCATCAATATCCGTTTGACCGGCTTCGTCCTGCACCGTGAGCCGCACCGTGAAAAGGCCATTTGTTTCATACTGGTGCGCGATGGGTTGCCCCTGCAAAAGGGCGGCTTCCGCCACCACCGCCGGCGCAGCACCATCTCCAAAATCCACCTGCATTTCTCTCAAGGGCGCACCGCCGCCACCGCTGGCCCAGGGGTCCACCTTCAGCACACCTTGTTCCACCAATGGCAGCACCAAGCCGTTTTGTTCTTGCGTATTCAGTGTCACCAGAACCGCCGTGGGGGGCAGGCCTTCCTCCACAAATGCCGGGCTTGTGACGCCCCACCAGTGGCGGCTGTCCAGGCTCACCGCATCCATGTCCTTGGGGGTAGCAAAACGTCCGTCCCCCAACCCTTTTAGCCAACGGTAGCCCTGATACCGGCCCGCTGCCTGGCCCTGATCCACACCACCGTGAGC
>CAYJOG010000517.1:0-2397 GCA_964371695.1 uncultured bacterium | reverse complement strand
AGAAACCTCTGCCGTATTCGGCATGATTTACGTCGCCATGTATAACAGCTTTTCCCTTTACACCACCGTGAACGTGAGGGGTGCTTTTTCGATCAGCGCCATGGCTTCGTCGGGGTCGGCCACATGGCAGGGGCTGAGCACACCCTTGCGGTCATAACCCTCTTTGAGCATCAGGCGGGCATAGGCTGCCAGCGCCTCGGCGGTGAAGCCGTAGGGGTCGCGCCCGCTGGCCACCACGCCCTGGGTGTGGCCGTCTTCGGCATGCACCTGGGCCAGGATGTGGTATTCGGTTTTCAGGCGCTGTTTCATGTTGGGGCCTTCGGGGGCCAGATTCACCGCTTCATCCATCAGTTTTTTGAGGGGGGAGTCCAGCAGCAGTTCACCCACCATCTGCATGGCCTTGAGTCCCTCAATGGCAAGCCGCGGGCCAAACAGCCAGGTGCTCACGGTGGGGGCTTTCAATGCGCGGCTCACGGTGAGGGCCTCGGCCAGTTGCTGTCGCACGCGGTGGGCCTTGGTGTGGGGGTGCGGAAACGTAAAGGATTCCACTTCTTCAAAAGCGGTGAAGGTGGTCCAGGTATTGTCCTTCCAGGTGAGGGGCGGCTCGCCCGCTTTGCCCTCCAGATTGCTTTTGAGGGTGCCCCGCGAAATGGCCGGGCTGAGCACGTTGTACACAATGTCCACCGACGAAATCACCGTGCCGGGGTGGCCCTTGCGCAGCAGGTCCGCCGCCTTGGCAGCCGCCAGATCGCCGGGCACCACGTCAAAACCCATGGCGGGGCTCATGGCGATTTTTTTGCGTTTGGCGGGGGCGTCCAGTTCTTCGGCCATTTCGATCATGAAGCGCATGTCGCCGGTGGTGTCCATGTAGTGCGCTCCGGCTTTGACCGCCGCCCGCGCCACGGGCATGCCGATGCGGCCAAAGGGTCCGGCGGCGGAAATCAGCACACGGCCCTTGGCGGCCAAACGTTCCAGCGAGCCGGGTTCTTCGTCTGAAGCCACCACGATGGGGGCGGACAGGCTCATTTCCTGGCGGGCGGCTTCCAGTTTGTCCTGGCTGCGCCCCCCCATCACGAACGACACGCCGTGCCGAGCCAGTTCCTGACAGATCAGGCGGCCGGTGTAACCATTCGCGCCATAAACGGCGACATCCACTTCTCTTTTGTTGGGCATGGGAGAAGTTTAATCCGAAATGACGGCGGCTGTTTTTTCCTTCCCCAGATCCAGCGGTTGCAGCGGTTTGCGTTTTTTGGCCGAAATTTTATGGCCGGTTTCACCCGCCAGATCATGCTGAATGGGCGAGAACTCCGCCGTGCCGAAAATGGGGGGGTAGTCCACCCACACCCCTTTGCACAGGTCGGCCACGCGGCAGGTTTCGCAGGCGGGCAAAAACTGTTTGTGAGAGTTTTTGTGGTCTTCCCACTTGAAGTTTTCATAACCCAGCTCGCCGGGCCGCGCACTGCGGTAGATGGTGATTTCTTTATCCAGATCGTTGAACTGGCCGGTGTAACGGTAAAACAGCGCGCGGTTCAGGCGGAACACCTCTGGCATGACACAAAACGGAAAATCCCCGAACGTGATGCGGTTTTTCAGGCGGGTTTCGTTGAGCAGGATGGTTTTTTCGATGAAGGGCGTCACCAGCCGGTAGGGTGGCACCACCTGGGGGTTATACAGCGCCTGACCTTCGGGGCGGATGGCGTTGAAACGGATGTCCTTCACCCCCAGGCGGGTGAAAAACGCGGCCATCTCCGGCAGGTATTTGTAGTTCAGCGTGTTCACCACCGGGTTGACGGAAACGCCGTCGGCAAAGGCCCCCTGCTGTTGCAGGGCGATGAGGTTTTTCAGGCCCTGCAGCTTGCGCTCAAAAAAACCTTCGCGGCGGCTGATGGCGTTTTCAATCTCGGCGGTGTGGCCGTGAAAACTCACGGTCACCCGCGACAGGCCGGCCTCGGCATATTCCCGCACCACTTCCTCGCGGTGCAGCATGGCCCCGTGTGTGCAGAGGTCCAGGCGTTCAAACCCCCTGTTTTTGGCGTGGCGCAGATAGTCGGGAAAGTGTTTGTTGATGGTGACCTCGCCCCCCAAAAAGGCCAGCGCTTTGTAACCACAACCGGCAGCGTGATCGATGTGCGCCAGCACTTCTGCCGGGGGAATGAACCGCTGCACGGCCAGGGGTTCGTCGCCCTGGGTGCAGAAGATGCACTTGGCGTTGCACACCCGCCCCATGCTGATTTCGTATTCCGCCGGACGCCCCTGCACTGAAATCAGTGTAAGAGGCGCTTTTCAATGTCCCAAGCGAAAAGGAGGTTTCTGTGGGCTCTTCAGAGTTTTTTTGGAAATGGTGGAGCATTTGCTGAGGTCTCCTGACCAAAACCTTGTCCAACCCGCCGTCATTCC
>CAYJOG010000516.1:297-2406 GCA_964371695.1 uncultured bacterium | reverse complement strand
CCGAAACTTTGAAAAAGTTGAGGTTTTCGCCACGCTGAGGGGGCTTTGCCCCCGATGGCGTTGGGTTTGAAAAGTCCACGACGGACTTTTCAAACAAATTCTGTAGGGGCAATGTTCGAGTGTGAATTAAACCGGCCGGGCCAGAAACAGCCGCCTACCCCTCCTCACACCGCACAAAACGCTCAATTCGCTCCACTTCCCCCTTCACACCGATCAGCAGCGGCACACGCATGTGGAGTTTTTCGGGGGTCACGTCCAGCATGCGCTGGGCGCCGGTGCTGGCATAGCCCCCCGCCTGCTCGGCGATAAAAGCCAGCGGATTGGCTTCGTAGAGCAGCCGCAGCTTGCCCTTGCCGCTCACGGCGGGGTAAAGAAACGTGCCCCCCCTGAGCAGATTGCGGTGAAAATCCGCCACCAGCGCACCGATGTAACGCCGCGAATAGGGCCGCCCGGTGGGTTTGTCGTCTTCCAGCGTCCAGCGCAGATAACGCTGGATGGGTTCGTCAAACTTGTGAAAATTGGCCTCGTTCACGGAAAGAATCGTGTTTTTTTCGGGCATGCGAATGTTGGGATGCGACAGCAGGAACTCCCCCACGCTGGGGTCCAGCGTGAAGCCATGCACACCGTGGCCCGTGGTGTAGACAAACACCGTGCTGCTGCCATAAAGCACATAACCCGCGCACACCTGGGCGTGGCCCGGTTGCAGCAGATTTTTCATTTCATCGCCGGGGTCGATGACCCGCAGGATGGAAAAAATCGTGCCGATGCTGGCGTTGGTGTCAATATTGCCACTGCCGTCGAGGGGGTCAAAAAGCAGGGCGTAGTGCCCCGGCTCGGCGTCCGGCGGCACGGGAATGGGGCCTTCCACCTCTTCGCTGGCCATCACCGCCAGGTGGCCCGTGCGGGCCAGGGCGTTGATGATGGTCTCGTTGGCGAACTCATCGAGCTTCTGCACGTCTTCGCCCTGCACGTTTTTATGGCCCGTGAGGCCCAGGATTTCCACCAGTCCGGCCTTGTTCACCTCGCGGGAAATAACCTTGGCGGCAAAAAGAATGTCATAGAGCAGACGGGTGAACTCGCCGGAGGTTTTCTGGTGCAGGGCTTCTTCCCGCAGAATGTGCTCGCTGAGCGTGATGCCTTTCATGTCGCCTCCCGCCGCAAAAAACGGCCCGCGAAAATTAGCACAGAGGCGTCCTACTTGCAGACTCAACGTTGGTTTTTCATTCCTCTGCCTGCCCCACCGCCGGTGGTTGTTCTGCCCGCAGCAACTGGATTTTCCCCAACAATTCCTCCTGCGAAAAAGGTTTCAGCAGAAATCCCCCACCCCGTTTGTCCAGCCACTGGTTCACGGCTGCATCAGGCAACTGGGCCGAGGTGAACAACACCCCGATGCCGGGCCGCTGCCACACCGCATATTCGGCCACTTTCACACCCCCCAGCTTGGGCAGGCACACGTCGCACAGCAGCAGGTCAATGGGGCTGGTGTAGGTTTTGAGGTAACTGGCGGCTTCTTCGGCAGATCCCGCCTTGAGCACCTGCGCCCCCCGCTGATGTAATTGTTGTGCAAGCATCTTGAGCAAAGCGGGGTGAGGTTCCACCAAAAGCACCGTAAGGCCCTGCAAATCCCGGCTCACCGATTCGGGCAACACAAATGAGGTCTCTACCATTTGCGACGCCAGCGGGAACATCAGTGTAAAAGTGCTGCCCTCGCCGGGTTTGCTGGCGACAGTGACAGACCCACCACAGGCCACCATCTGTTGATGCAGCATGGACAACCCCAGGCCATTGCCCTGGGGTTTGGTGGTGTAAAACGGATAAAAAGCCTGCTGACGGGTTTCTTCGGACATGCCGCAGCCTGTGTCCGTCATCTGTATGCGGGCAAAGTTTCTACCAGGAAGCCCATCTTTTCCCTGCCCCATTGGCCCACAGTCGCTGTCCAACTGAATCCACACATATCCGCCCTGGGGCATGGCATCACGGGCGTTCACGGCCAAATTCACCAGCATCATTTCAAACACGGTGGTGTCCATGGCCACGGGGAGCCGCTCCTGCGGCAGCGTCATTGAAAGCACAACGGTGCGCCCCAGAATGCGCCCAAGCACCCCCTGG
>CAYJOG010000516.1:0-287 GCA_964371695.1 uncultured bacterium | reverse complement strand
TCAGCGCCTCCACCAGGCACAGTGGCTGTGCTTGCGCCGGTTTGGGAGAACACAGGTTCATGAGTTCACGGCACAGTTCAGCCGCCGCCATCTGAGCCTGGGCCATTTCGTGAAAGTATCCCCCCAGACGTGGCATGGTGCGGGTTTCTTCTTCCAGTAATTCCCGCACCGTGCCCATCACACCCAACAGGTTTTTCAGATCGTGGGCCAGACTGGCGGCGGCGCTGCTGAGGTCGACACCATTTTCCTGGGGCATCGCCGCTTGCGGATTACCCCCTGCCGTGAGC
>CAYJOG010000515.1:0-2409 GCA_964371695.1 uncultured bacterium | reverse complement strand
GTCTATTTCTTCGACGCCCCGCCCGCCACGGGCAGACTGGTGAACCCCATCAGCGGCGAGAGTCTGAATCTGGAAACCACCCCGGTCTCCCGGCGCAACCAGTCCCTGCTGGCGCGTCTGGAACAGGAGCCTGACTTTGCGGTGAGAAAAGGTGAAACGGTGGTGAGAGGATGGGAAATCGGCGAAAAAGCGATGAAGAACATGCTCAAGTCTCCCCGCCAGCCCCAGGCGGGTGATCTTGTGCCCAACATTCAGCAAAAAGGCGTGGACCTGCGTATTGGTCTGGACATGGCCCAGATGGCGCTCAAACAGATCGTGCGCTGCATGGTGGTGGCCACCGGCGACAGCGACATGATTCCGGCGTTCAAATTTGTGCGCCGCGAAGGGGTGCGGGTGTTGCTGGACCACATGGGCCTGTCGGTGCGCCCGGAGCTGAAGATTCATGCAGATCAGGTGATCTAACCTCAGGGCAGGTTTGACGCCCAGCCGTTTGATGTAGAATGTCTACCGCTTCATGCGCGCCCGGTTGTTTCTGAAATATCGCCAGCCTCTTTTTGCGGGAATCACCGCCGTGCTGCTGGGCCTGGGTGTGCTGGCCGTGGCGGCCCCCAACCCCGGCACACTGTTTGTAGACAGCTACCCCGGCCCGGCCCACGTTTATCTCAATGGCAAATACCAGGGCCTCACCCCTTTCACGCTCAAAACCACGCCGGGCAAATATCAGCTCACCCTCAAAAAACAGGACTACACCCAGGAGCAGGTCTCCGTGGAAGTGCGCACCGGCAAGGTGACCAAGGTGGACGCCCAACTCACCCCCGCCGGAGACTGGGCCGAGCGGCCCATCGCCAAGGTGCCGCTCAAGCGCCAGCGGGGCACCCTCACCGTGCTGAGTGACCGTCAGGCCGAGGTGTGGCTCGACGGCAAAATGGCCAAACACCGCGCCCCCCTCACGCTCGAGGGCGTCAGCGCCGGGGCGCACACCCTCACGCTGCGCTTCAAGGGCCGCGAAGAAACCCGCAAGCTGGTGGTGAACCCTGGCGGCGTGGACAAACTCACCGTGAACTTTGGCGACGCCCCCATGCCGCCCTCCAATGTGATTGGTCAACGGGACTGGTCTTATCCCATCGCCGGGGGAACCTGTGTGCAAGGCCCCTGCGGGCCGGGCATGTGTTATGTGCCCAGCGGCGAGTTTTTCATGGGCTGCTCACAGGTGGACACCCAGTGCGAGGCCGACGAACGCCCCTATCACCGGGTGATGGTGGACGCCTTCTGCATCGATCAGAAAGAAACCAGCAACCCCTATGGCAGCCGTCAGGGGTTGTCGTGGCACGACGCCGCCCGCCTGTGCCAGAGCTTCAACAAACGCCTGCCCACCGAGGCGGAATGGGAAAAAGCCGCCCGTGGCCCCTATGGCCAGATTTCACCGGCGGGGCGTTATGCCGTGCCCGACAAAGCCTATACCGGCCCCCGCACCAAAGACGGCAACCCGCCCCGGCCCAATCCCTGGCCCCAGTATGGTTACAGCAAAATGAGTCCCTTTGGCCTGCTGAACACCGCCGATGGCCTGTGGGAGTGGACACAGGACTGGTACAGCCCCACTTATTATCAGGACGCCCTGCTGTATAACCCCAAAGGCCCGGCCTTTGGCAAGGCGGTGGTGCTGCGGGGGGGAGCCTTTAACGAAACCGGCCAGCCCACCCGCGCCAGCTTCCGTTATTACATGGAACCCGAAAAAGCTCTGAACACCTTTGGGGCGCGCTGCGCCGCCAGCGTGGTGGGCGAAGGGCACTGAGCCGCTTTTTTGGACCTGTTTATAAAGTCCGCCCCGGATTTTATAACCCGATTACTTTGCCCTCACCCGGTTTCCCCGTGGCTTTGCCACGGGGAAACCACCCTCTCCCATGCAAGGCACGGGAGAGGGAAAAAGACGCCATCATTCCCGCGAAAGCGGGAATCCAGTGGGGCGGGCGTCCCCGCCCGCCTTTTAGCAGGGTGTTGGTCAACACCCTGCTAAAATCATTGTCTCTCAGGAGGTTTTCATGCCCACCGCAAACCGTGACTATCTGTGGCCTGTTTCGCGCGAGCGCGCCTATTACTACACGCTCGATCGCCCCTACAGTAACCCCGACCTGCTCGCCGCCATTGACCGCGTGGACAAGGTGAAAATCCTCAAAGACGAAGGCGATGTCAAAAAACGCTACATCAAGGCCGATTTTTTTGCCAAAACCGTGATTCCTGGGCCTTTGCAGAACCTGCTGAAACCCAACATGCTGGGCTGGCTGCAGGAGCAGTGGTGGGACGGAAACACCTGGACCTGCAAGATCAAGGTCACCCCCCACTTCATGGCCAACGCCGTGAAAATCACCAGCGAGTTCAGCCTGGTGGACAACGGCAACGGCACCACCACAC
>CAYJOG010000514.1:0-2415 GCA_964371695.1 uncultured bacterium | reverse complement strand
CGGCTGCCCTCTCCCTCAGGGAGAGGGCAAGAAAAAAAGCGCTTATTGCGTCCACGTCTACTCCGAAAATGCTCTAAAAATGAGTAGAGGCGACGTCCCCGTCGCCACACCACCAGTGCGGTGTCCACACCGCACCTACTCATGATTTCAGATCGAATGAACCGTTGGCTCAGTCTTCATCCACGGCCACGGACATGGACAGCTCCATGAACTTGCCCGCGCTGTCGGCCCGGTTGATCACTTCGTCGTCAATCAGTTCACCCTCGCGGATCAGCACGTCGCCGCCCTCGGTTTCGATGTCCTTGGACACCTTTTTACCCTTGAGGTAGGAAATCTGGCGCTTTTTGAACACGTCCAGCATGCTGGCGCCGCCCTTTTTCTCTTCGGTGGGAGACATGGCCTGCGACATTTCCTGGGCCAGTTCCTTGCTCACGGCCACGTCGTCTTCAGAGGGTTCGCCCAGGCCGCTCAGCAGCGGATGAGGGCTGGGGTCCGCTGCAGCGGCGGGGGCAGCGGCGGGGCGAGAGGCCGCGGCGGGGCGGGAGCCCGTGGCGGACACGTTGTTGAAGTCCTCCACCAGAAAACTTTCCACGTCGTCGGTCACCACCAACACGTCGCGGCCCACGGTTATCACCTGATCCTGCGGAATGATGAGCTTGCGGCTCTGGGGTTTGAGGTGCAGGTCCTCGGCCAGTTCAAAACCCGTCACCTGACCGGTGTGGGGGTCAATGCTGAACTCGCGGATGAAACCGATCATGCGGCCGCCCTTGGTGATGACCTTGCTGCCCACGATGGTGATGGCCCGCTCCAGCAGGCCGATGAACTCTTCTTCAGTTTCCAGAGACACCACGGCGCTGGTGTTCTCCACCGTCACGGCGTAATCGCCGATGTTGTGGATGCGGCCAAAGCGAATGGCCTTGGCCCCTTTGAACCAAGCCCGGTCCTCCACCACCATGCCCACCACGGCGTTTTTGCCGGGATCAAAGATGAAGTCCTTCACCAAGCCCACTTCTTCGCCCTCGGCGATGGACACGATGGGCAGACCCCTGAGTTCGTTGGACAGTTTCATGCTTGATCCTCCTGGTGGCGCACACGCCAGACGACACCATATTCAAGAGCAGCCCGGCGGGATGATGAATTATCCTTTTGTGGCGGTTTGAGTCAACCGGGCGGGGCCAAGGCTTCGCAGGTGTTGTTCCGGGGCTGCTAACAGGGTGTTGATAAACACCCTGAAAAATCCATGGATGGATTTTCCGCTTATTGGGGTTTTTAAAACCCCAATAAAAGCGCCATTTTGCGATGGCTTTGCCTGAGCAAAATGGGTTGAGAAAGGCCAGGAGGGGCTTTCTCAACAACCTGCTAAGATCCCGCCATGTTGACCGGTGAAGACGTTCTGGACCTCTTTCTGGAGCACGGCGCGCTGCTCAAGGGCCATTTCCGGCTCTCCAGCGGCCTGCATTCGGACACCTACCTGCAATGCGCCAGGGTGCTGATGTTCCCCCCGGTGGCGGCCCGGCTGGCCCAGGCCCTCTCGGCCCGGCTGGACGCATCGGGCGTGAAGGCGGCGGTGGTGGTGAGCCCGGCGCTGGGGGGCGTCATCATTGGCCACGAGGTGGCCCGCGCCCTGGCCCTGCCGCACATTTTCACGGAGCGCAAAGACGGCGCCATGTTGCTGCGCCGGGGTTTTGCCCTGGAGCCGGGCGCGCCGGTGCTGATTGTGGAGGACGTGATCACCACGGGCAAAAGCACCCGCGAGGTGATGGCCGTGATGAAAGAGCAGGGGGCTGTCGTGGCGGGTGTGGCCAGCATCATCAACCGCAGCGGCCACAGCAACCCCTTTGCCGACCTGAATCTGCCCTACACCTGTCTGGCCGAGGTGAGCGCCCAGGCCTGGCCCGAAGACCAGCTTCCCCCGGAACTGGCGGCCATTCCCGTCACCGCCCCCGGCAGTCGGTTTCAGAAATAGACAGGGGGGGAGCCGGGAGGCTGGAGATTGGAAGTCGGAGGTCGGAAGCTGTAATAAGAAAAAGTCCTGTGCCGCTCCACCGTCATTCCCTCGAAAGCGGGAATCCAGTAAAACATCAGCCAAAAACCAGTTCTGGTGGGGCAGGCATCTTGCCTGCCTTCATCTATAAAAAACGCAGGCAGGATGCCTGCGCCACCAAAAGAACAATGAAAATGGTTGGGTGTTTACTGGCTTGAACTGGATTGCCGCTCTCGCGGGAATGACGGCGTTTTGTGGGGTATGACAGGGCTGCAAGGGGGGGCATGAGCGATTGGGTTCTTTTCTTTTTCCAGCTTCCAGCCTCCGGTATCCGACTTCATTTAGAGCATTTTTGGAGTAGACGTGGATGCAATAAGAGTATTTTTTCTTGCCCTCTCCCTGAGGGAGAGGGCAGCCGAGGGTTGAGCAAA
>CAYJOG010000513.1:1159-2429 GCA_964371695.1 uncultured bacterium | reverse complement strand
TCCAAACCGGCTCATCGCTCAGGGTTAATGTTGTTTCGATTGAAAATTTGTATCAGAACAACATACAACGGCGTTGTTGCATGAATCGGAAATGGACGCGAAAAAGGGTGAAAAGAGCGCAAAATCAGGGGTTTGAATAAAAAGCAGGGGTGCGGAGCGCCCCCCGCCACCCCCCTTTCCCACCGGGAAAGGGGGCAGCCGCGAAGCGGCTTGGGGGATAGGGGTTGAGCAAAAACACACCCTTTTTCATGTTTTTTGTCCATTTGGGGGTGGGTAAAAAAGTTCTCGCCACACAAGCCACCATCCCCCAAACCCCCAGAGGGGGTTCGCGGTGGGGGCCTGCAGCCCCGGCTTATATCAGTTTTTTTCGGGCTTCGACCAATTCATGCAACAACGCCACATACAACACCATCAATACGCATAACCCGTATCTGCACAGCAACCCATGGTGCTGACACCGTCAATGTCCTGCAGGCACCAAGCCCCCTTGTTGCATGGGTTGGTGAGGGCAGAGCCGTCGGCCCCCACCGTGGCCGTGCCGGACCTGTCCATGAGCACCGCCACGCGGTAACCCGTCCGCACCGCCACCACGCCACAAAAAACGGCGCGGGGCGGGGCAAGGCGATCCCGCTGCTGGGCCCCGGTGCCGCCGGAACCGGGCGCCGTGGGGTTGGTCTGCACCGTAAAGCCCTGGCCCGCCGCAAAGGGGCACCAACTGCCGATGCCCGTGGGGCAACCCGGCGGCGCACAGGCGGCCTCCACTTCATCCACATTGAAAATCTGGTCCAGTTCGTTGTCGGCCACAAAGGCTGCGCCGCTGGTGCAGCCGCCGCTGGTGTCCAGAATGCTCTGCCGCAGGAAATCTTGCAAACCCTTGGGGGGGCTGGACAGGCACTGGTGGCCGGTGGGCCATTTTTTGAGGCCAGGATTGCTGCTGTTGTTGCACAGGAGATCCTTGAAATGGTTGGTGGTGTTGGTTTGATCGCTGTGCACCGACGCCACGCCGCAGGAGCGCGACAGGGTGTGATAGGCCCGCCGCAGGTCGTGCAGGGTCATGATGGCGCGCTTCACCCGCCAGCGTTTTGCCGCCTGATTTGAGGCGGACATCCCCGCCACCCCCATCAGAATCATCAAAATGACCACCACGATGAGCATTTCAATCAGGGTGAAACCCTTTTGGCCTTTAATTTTTGTCGCATAAATCCCTCCTGGATTTATGCTCCCCCCGGGGGGCCCCCGCCGCCCCCCCCCCCGCGCCCCACAAAAAATT
>CAYJOG010000513.1:0-1149 GCA_964371695.1 uncultured bacterium | reverse complement strand
ATCCGGGTAAACCCTTTTTGCCTTTTAATTTTTGTCTAAAAAAACCCTCGTTTTTTTTTGCCCCCCCCGGGCCCGCGGGCAACCCCCGGCCACGGGCGCGAAAACCTCTGGCTTTTCAAGCCTCCGGTTTTCGGAGCAGGCCCTCCATGGCCTGCAAGCGCTTTTCCCCAGCCACGGCACAGGCGGGCGCCCGCCTTCTGCCGCCGGTCAGTCATCCAGTAAGTCCGCGCCACGGTTGGCCCCCCCCCCGGCTTTTTCATCTTCCCACACCTGGATAAAGGGCCGGTCCTCGCCCAGGGTGTTGAGCAACTGATCCTTCAGACGTTCGTTGTTTTTGTAAACCTCCACGCCGCCATAAAGTTTCTGGATGGCCGCAAAATAACGCTGGCGCTCCTGCTCGGCCTCAGGCAACATGGTGAGATTTTTGTAGACCTTTTCCAGGAACGAATGCAACTGGTAATCCATGGGGGCGGAGTTTGACGCAATGGAAAGGTCCACGGCGGCTTCCTCTACCTTGCCCACGGTGAGGAAATATTTGGCGCGACGCACAAAGAGATAGGGGTCTTCGGGGGTTTTGTCGATGGCCTTTTGATATTGCGCCAAAGCGTCGCTGAATTTGTTCTGCCGCAGGTAAATCTCGGCGATGGACAGATTGATGTAACCGTTTTTCGGCTCCAGGCGTTCGGCCTCCTGATACATCTCCATGGCCTGGGCGGTGTTGCCCTTGCGGTCTTCATCCTGAGCGTGCAAAAGCGGGTCGTGAATCACCAAATCGTTGTTTTCCACCAGCGAGGAAAGCCGCTCCTGAAATCTGGCCAGAAACCGGCGCTTCTGCTTTTGCAACCGCAGCAGGCTTTCGGTGTTTTTGAGGATTTCACGGTAATACTCTGATTTGGTGTTCCACTCCGGGCGCATCTCGACATAAAGGATGTGAAACCCCGCGCCGGTGGTGAATACCTCGCTGATTTCCCCCTGTTTCAGACCCTTGAGCTGCTCCAGCATCACCGGGTCGCCCACGTCGGCCTCGCGAATGAACCCCAGGTCGCCCCCCTTGGCCCGAGTGGCGTCGTCTTCGCTGTATTCCGTTGCCAGCTTCTGGAATAACTCGCTGCGGGCTTTGGAGCCGGGTTTGGTGGTGGTGCGTTGGGT
>CAYJOG010000512.1:0-2435 GCA_964371695.1 uncultured bacterium | reverse complement strand
GATGCCCATTGGGGCATCTGGCCGAGCAAAGGCGATAGCGACACCGCACCTACTCCTCATTTTGAGTCGAATGAACCACTAGGCCTCGCCCTGTTTGCGCAGATAGGTGGGCAGGATGTCCATTTCCTCGCGGTATTTGGCCACGGTGCGGCGGGCCAGCAACACGCCTTTTTGTTTCAGCAGGGCGGCGATTTCCTGGTCGCTCAGGGGCTTCTTCGCATTTTCGTTGGCGATGAGGTCGCGGATGTATTCCTTGGGCCCCAGCGAGGCGTCAAAGAAAATGTCGTAGCTCAGCACTTCGCCGCTGGGAATCTGCACATATTTGCCCGCCGTGGCGCGACTCACCGTGGCCTCGTGCAGCTCCAGTTGTTTGGCCAGTTCCACCCGCGTCAGGCTCTTGAGCGACTTGTAGCCGAACAGCAAAAAGTCCCGCTGGGTTTCGCAGAGTTTTTTGGTGATGCGCACGATGGTGCGCTCCCGCTGAGAGAGCGCCTCCATGAACTGCTTGGCCCGGTGAAAATAATGCCGCACGTGTTCTTTTTCGTGTTCGCTCAGGCGGCCGTCTTTCATTTTGCGGTAGAGGTTTTCGTAATCGCGGTTGATGCGCAGGTGGCTCCAGCGGTTTTCCAGCAGCTCACACACAAACTTGGCTCCGTCGCGGCGTATCACCACATTGGGGCGCACCGCCATTTCGCGCTGGGCTTTTTCGTCGTCGTGGGTGGTGAAGAGATAACCCGGATAGGGGTACAACTCGCGCTTGAGATAACCCAGGGCCGATTTCAGCTCGCTCATCTGGCAATCCAGCGCGGCGCGCATGGCGGGGGTGGGCTCCTTGCCCAGGTCGTTCAGAAAATCCCGCACCAGCAGGCGCACGCGGCTGAAGGTTGGCTCTGGCGGGGCCTTGTATTGCAACTGGCACAGCAGCGCCTCTTTGACGGTGAACGAGCCGATGCCATAGGGCCGAATGCTTTTGAACTTCTCCAGCACAGCGGCCACGCGCTCCGGCGTGCTGTGGGTGTAACCCGCCAGGGCGTCCAGTGGCTCCAGCATCAGACCCTTGTCGCCAATATAGAGCGCCAGTTCCTCGCCCAGGCGCTGCTGGTCTTCGTCTTCACTGAGCAGGCGGAATGTGCGCAGGATTTCTTCGTGCAGCGTGGGTTTTTGCGCCGTAGCGCTGTCATAGATGAAGTCGTTGTTTTCATCATCAGCGCGCTGGCGGGTGGGTTCCTGGCCGCTGCGGGCCAGTTCCAGCAGGCGTCCCATTTCCATCAGGTCCACCGTGTCGCGCACCGGGGCGGTTTCGTCATAACCACAACTCAGGCAACCCGCGCCCATCATGCGCGAATGACAGCGGGGGCACAGGTTGCCCTCTTCCATTTCCAGGGCCGGGTTGGCGTCCAGTTCGCGCACCACCTCGGTTTGCAGGTCCATGGAAGTCAGTTGCAGCAGCTTGTTGGCCAGAATCATCTTGGGGCTGATGATCTGCCTCTGTTGCAGGTTCTGGGTCTGGACGGTGCGTTGATGCTGGCGGAGTTCCATGGTCAGTCACCCTCCCGGTGTGGCGGCGGCGGCGGCGGAAACCGCGCCGTGAGACTTTCTCCGTGATGGGCCAGACCCTCGGCTTTGGCAAAAGCCAGGCCGTGGGGCAGCCAGTTTTTCAGACCCGTTTCGCTCAGGTGGGTGACGGGCATGAAACGCAAAAAGTCCCATGGCCCCAGCACGCTGCAAAACCGCGCCGTGCCCTCGGTGGGCAACACGTGGTTGCCGCCGGCGAAATAATCACAGGCGGCCTCTGGCGTGTAATCCCCCAGAAACACCGCCCCCGCGTGGTGAATGCGCGAGAGCACCTGGGCGGGGCCACGCACCATCAGTTCCAGGTGTTCGGGGGCAACGGCGTTGGCAAGGTCGGCGGCAGCGTCCATGTTGGGCGTGAGGACAAGATGCAAGTTCCGTGCCAATCGTTCAGACATTTCAGAATCCAGCGAAAGATGCGAAATCGTTTCTTCCAGCCGGTCCAGGGACTCGGCAAAGGGGCTCACCACAAAAGCCCGGCTGTCGGGGCCGTGCTCAAGCTGGGCCAGACAGTCCGAGAGCACCAGGGCGGGTTTCAGACCGGCGTCGGCGAGGATGAAAATCTCGGTGGGCCCGGCGATCATGTCAATGCCCACGTCGCCATAAACCAGCTTTTTGGCGCAGGCCACCCAGCGGTTGCCGGGGCCTACGATTTTGTCCACCCGGGGCACCGACTGGGTGCCATAGGCCAAGGCCCCGATGGCCTGTGCGCCCCCCACACGAAACACGCTGGTAATGCCCAGCAGGTGGGCCGCCCCCAGAATGTCGGCGTTGGGAAGCCCCCCGTTGTTTTTGGCAGGAGGCGTGGCCACCACAATGTCGGTCACCCCCGCCACCTGGGCGGGAATCACCCCCATCAAAAG
>CAYJOG010000511.1:0-2438 GCA_964371695.1 uncultured bacterium | reverse complement strand
CTTTTTTGCAATCCAAGGGTGTCACCGTTTTTCGATACACCAACCTGGAAGTGCTCCATAACCTGCCTGGGGTGGTGGAGGCGTTGCTGGCCGTTGTGAAAGAAAGAGAAAAAGGTTTATAGGCTTTTTGTTTGACCCCTCACCCCAACCCTCTCCCCAGTAGGGGAGAGGGGGTTAAAGCGGTTTACTTTCATCTTTCGGCTCAGTACCATCAGGCCATGGATGGATTACAATTCGCCATCAGTGCGCCCAACTCCAATGAAGGGGGCATATTACTGCTGGTGGCACTTGTTTTTTATTTCTTCCCAACATTAGTTGGTCGCAAACACCACAACGTCACTGCCATTTTTGTTTTGAACTTATTCTTGGGCTGGACGCTCATTGGATGGGTTGTCGCACTGATTTGGGCGGTAAGCAAAGCCACACCTGAAGAAGATTGACATCTCCAGCAGAGTGTTGATAAACACCCTGTTGATGTATGCTAAATTGGCCGCCCCAGCAACCCCTCGCGCCACTGATCATGAACGTGTTCCAGCACCGGGAAATCCCGCCGCAGCGTCGCCTGTGCCCTCAGGTCCACCCACGCCACGGCGCAGCCTTCGCCCTCGCCCACGTCGGCCAGCACGTTGCCCCAGGCGTCCACCACCGCGCTGTGGCCATAGTTGGCCCCGCCGCCCTTTGCGCCAAACTGGTTGGCCGCCGCCATGAAACACTGGTTTTCCACCGCCCGCGCCCGCAGCAGCAGGTGCCAGTGGTCCTTGCCCGTGGGTGTGGTGAAGGCCGCCCCCACCGCAAACCCCAGCGCCCCCAACAACGCATAGTGGCGGAAAAGCTCCGGGAAACGCAGGTCGTAACAAATCGCCAGCCCCATGGGCACGCCCCCCAGCGTGGCCATGGCCGGGGCCATTCCCCGCTCCCGTGTGTGGCTTTCCATGAGTGTGACTGCGCCGGGGCGGTTGATGTCAAAGAGGTGCAGCTTGCGATAAAGGCCCTGCTCTTCACCGTTTTCATCCAGCGCCACCATGGTGTTGAAGGCCCGCTGGGGCGGCCTGGGATGGGCCGGATTCTCCAGAAAAGACCCCCCCACCAATGCCACACCCTGTTGCCGGGCCATGGCCTGAAGCGCTTTGTAGATGCGGCCTTTCAGAGGCTGCACAATGGCCAGTTCCTGGGCCATGTTGCCCCGCCATGCAAAAATTTCGGGCAACACCACCACCTGGGCCCCCCGGCGGGCGCATTCGGCCACCCAATGGGCGGCGTTTTTAAGGTTATGGGACATGTCCTGACCGCTGTTGAGTTGCACCACACCCACAGCCAGGGTTTCGGGCAGCTTTTTGAGGGGTTTCGCCATGTATAGATGGTAACCCACGGTGCCTGGTGACATAAAATCAGGCCATGTCCACCGACGACAAACCCACCCCACCCCGCCGCCCCCGCGTGGGGGGCCCCACCTATGGCAAACCCGGCGGCTCGCGCCCCGGCGCAGCGCCCCCCTCGGTGGATTCTCACGCCCCGCCGCCAAACATCGTGCCCTTTCCCGCCTCCAAACCCGGCCCCACGCTTTCGCCTGCTTCCAGTGATCAGGAAGCCTGGCTGGTGAAAAAAATCAAGGGCGTGCCGGTGCAGATTTTTCTGGACGTGGCGGGAGACGCCCAGGAAAAAACACCCGGCCACTGGGTGTTTCCCGTCAAGGCCCTGTGGCGCATTGAGGGCCTGGGCGAGTTCACCCCCAAGGAGCCGTTGTTTGCCCCCCGCGACACGGTGCTGTTTGACCCGGACTGGCGCGAAAAAGCCTATCCCAGCCTGCGTTTCGCCATTATCACGAGCATTGAGGAAGGCAACCGTTAAACTTCCGTTATGCCCTCTAAATCAGCCCCCGTCACAGACCTCCCCAGCGAGTCTTCCCCCGGCGACATCCACCCCCTGTGCTGGCTGCTGCTCTATAACCCGCCCCTGGTGATGAAACACCTGCAACTGCTGCACCAGCGGGGGCACATCCCCGCCGTGCCGGGGGCCTGGCAGGTGAGCCATTACGTGCTCTATATGTGGCACCGGATTATTTTTCGTTACAACACCGTGGGCACCCACGCCTCTGACGACGTGCGGGACACTTGGCGGGCGCGGCTGTGGACAGAGCGGGTGATGCGGTTTCCTTTTCTGGTGGCCGAGGGCGCGGTGAACGGCCAGTACGACACCACGGGCCTGGGCATCACCGTGGACCGCAAGATCAAACATCTGGTGGGGGCCTTTCACCCCGGCGACAACTTCATGTATGACCTGGCCCTGGTGGACTGTTATCCCGGCAAAATGGCCGAACTGCGCCAGAAGGTGCTGCACGTGCTGGAACACGACAACGACCGCACCCGTTTTTTGCGGGACTTGGTGGTGTATGACGATTATCACCAGCGGCTTTTGGCCGCCATTGACCGGGTGATGGC
>CAYJOG010000510.1:0-2439 GCA_964371695.1 uncultured bacterium | reverse complement strand
GGTCTGGGCCGCCAGGTGAAACACCACCTCGGTTTCATATTCCGCCAGCACCCGCCCCGCCAGTTCTGCGTCCAACAAATCACCGCGCACCAGCGTCACGCACCCGGCCAGTTCCGAAGACAACAACACGCTGCGGGGCGTCCAGTCCCGCACCAGACACACCACGTTCGCGCCGCGCTCAACCAGGGTGCGCACCAGCCAGCCCCCCAGCAGGCCCGTGGCCCCGGTGACATAAACGTGGCGGTCGAGCCAGATATTTTTTTCCGGGGCCAGGTCAGTCCACCTTCCAGGGGGCCTCGCCGCTTTGCCACAACTGGTTGAGCATCAGCGTGTCGCGGTAGGTGTCCATGCACTGCCAGTAACCCGTGTGGTGAAACACCGAAAGCTGGCCATCCTGCACCAGCCGCTGCATGGGTTCCTGCTCCAGCACACACCCTTCGTCGTCGTCCAGATAATCCAGAAACCCCGGCTCGAATACAAAAAACCCGCCAGAGATGCGGGTGTTCTGGTGGGTGTCGGGTTTTTCGGCAAAGCTCGCCACACGGTCATTTTCACTCTCTAATTCGCCGTAACGGCTCTTGCCCGGATGCACCGCCGTGACGGTGGCCAGCCGACCAGATTTTTGATGCGCCGCCAGCAGCGCCCGCAGGTCCACGTCGGCCACGGCGTCGCCATAGGTGAGCATGAAAGGCCCGCCCCCCAGGTGCCGGGCGGCTTTTTTCACCCGTGCCCCCGTGAGCGTGGCCTGACCTGTTTCGGCCAGGGTCACCCGCCAGTCCAGCTCGGCGGGCGGCGTGTGCAGGGTGATGTCGTGCTGCTGGCCCAGTGTCACGGTGAAGTCGCAGTTGCGATAAGAAAAGTTGAGAAAATAATCGCGGATCACGTCGCCCTAGTAACCCAGGCACAACACAAGCTCCTTGAATCCATGATGGGCGTAGTGGCGCATTATGTGCCACAGAATGGGCTTGTCGCCGATTTGCACCATGGGCTTTGGCTTGAACTCGGTTTCTTCCCTCAACCGCGTGCCCTGGCCGCCGCACAGAATGACCACTTTCATGGGGGGGATTATAGGCTTGAGGCGGGAGCCGGAGGGCAGAGGGAACGAGGCTGCATTTTCTTTTTCCGACTTCCAGCCTCCAGCTTCCAGCCTCTGGTCTCTGGCCTATAATGCGCTGTCTTGGGCGTGGGAGAACTTTTCATACGGCTTCGTGCGCGGTGGTATGTCGTGACGCTGCTGATGCTCGTGGGCGCGGCGGGGGCGGCCATGTTCGCCAAAACCCGCGTGCCTTATTACGCCGCCCCCACCAAAGTGCTGCTCTATCAGGGGGAATACCCCATGTTGCTGTCCAGCCCCATGGGCAGCGGGGCGCAGATGCCCACCAGTCTGGACGGCCTGCTGGGCTCCAACACCACGCAGATGGACCTGCTCAAGGAACTGGTGAGAAGCCGCACCATTCAGTGGCGCATGCTCGAAAAACGCGGATTTTTGCAGGACAAACGCTTTACCGGTCACCTGCCGCCGGGGCTGGAAGGAAAAGACCGGATTCTGGATTTCATGTTTTCTCTGGTGAAGGTGGACTCCCTGGGGCAGATTTCCACGGTGCTGGTGGAATGGCCCGACCCGGTGCTGGCGGGTGAGCTTTCGCTGGCGCTCACCGAAGAGGCCATCGCGTTTTTCCGCGAGAACGTCAGCCACACCTGGGAATACATCCAGCACGACTTCGACCGCAAGCAGGTCGCCGCCGAAAAAGCCCTCAAGGCCATGACCGAGTTTGAAAAACGCCATGGCATTTCGGCCATTGAGCCCCAGACCCAGCGGGAACTGTCTCAGGAACCCTCTCTGGCCCTGCGGGTCATACAACTGGACCGGGAATATCAGGACCTGAAAGTGAGCACACGGTTTGCCATTGACCCGGTGGAGGCCAACGCCGCCGGGGCGCGCATGGCGGCCAACCGCCGGGAACGCGCCCAGGTGGCGCGGGAACTGGCCCGTGTGCGGGGCTTCATCAAACGGATGCCCGAAGAACGCCGCACCTATGTGGTGCTGCGTGAAAAAGTGGAACGCAGCCGACTGGAACTGGCCGCCGCCAAGCAGAAACTGGAAATGGTGCGCCCCACGCTGGAGGCCAACCTTTCCAAATACACCATTCTGGACAAACCCTTTGTGCCGCTGTTGCCCATCCGGCCCCAGCCCAAGCGGCTGGTGCTGTTTGGTTTGCTGGGGGGCCTGTTTCTGGGCTTGGCGCTGGTGATGCTGCAAGAGGACATCGAACGGGCCAAAAGAACCATGAAAGAAGCCCAGCCCCTGCGGGGCGATGTGTTGAAAGAACACCTGGAGTAATCAGGTTTGGCACGGGCGGATCACAATAGCTGCTGACTTTTGTCAAAAAATT
Organism: uncultured bacterium; assembly: GCA_964371695.1. Classification (GTDB taxonomy): domain Bacteria; phylum CAYJOG01; class CAYJOG01; order CAYJOG01; family CAYJOG01; genus CAYJOG01. The sequence goes on along the minus strand of CAYJOG010000510.1, from coordinate 46 downwards.
AAGGTTTCATTCACTTTACAGGAGTAGGCGCGGTGTCCACACCGCG
>CAYJOG010000509.1:2234-2444 GCA_964371695.1 uncultured bacterium | reverse complement strand
ATATGAACGCAGGCAGGATGCCTGCGCCACCAAGTCAATGCTCTACCATTTTCGAAAACGCTCTAAGCAGACCCTCGCGGCCCAAAACGAAGGTGCAAGCATCGTGGGGTCGAGACAGGTTGCAGCAGTCGGCGTGACGGGCTGGTCTGTCCTCTGTCATAATGTGGGCCATGCGTGTGTGCTGGCGTCGTCTGGCCCGTGGGGTGTTGG
>CAYJOG010000509.1:0-2224 GCA_964371695.1 uncultured bacterium | reverse complement strand
GCTGTGTTGTGCCTGTGCGGCCACGCGCCTGCCCGCGCCCGTCAGGACCTGAGCGACGCCGAACTGGTGGACCGCGCCAAGTCCAGCACCGAGCTGCGCAACTACAACGCCGCTCTGGGAGACTGGGATGAACTGTGGCGGCGTTATCCCGAAAGCCCCGAAATCGCCCACTGGACAGCCAGCACCCTGGTGCGTCTGGGCCGGTTGGACGAAGCCGTGCTGGCGCTGCGCCAGGGGCTGATGTTTGAGCCGGAAAACCTTGTTCTGCGCGAAACGCTGGCCCGCGCCCTGGCCCGTCAGGGCAAGGTGGTGGCTGCCAGCAAAGAATGGCAGGTGGTGCTCAAGGCCCGGCCCGAAACGGCGTTTGCCCCCAATCTGCGGGTGTTGCAGCGCCAGATAGACCGCCAGCAGAAGTCCCCCGAAGAAGCGTGGCAAAGCGTGTGGGGGCCTTATTACTTTTCGGTGGACGTGCAGGCGTGGCGGCGGATATTGGACCACTGCCGCCGGTGTGTGGACGCCGAAAGCCTGCGGGAACTCATCAAGGCCCAGGTCACCGACTGGTCGCTGCCCCGGCGCTTTGGCCCGCTGGACACCGCATCCATGTTGCAGGGCACCGGCATCGCCCACCTGCTGATGGACGAACTGAACGCCGCCACACAAAGTTGGCGCGCCACCGACCGGCGGTTTTTTCTGGTGTTGCTGCGTGCTGGCCAGCCGGTGCAGCTCATTCATCCGCCCGGCCCGGCGGGTTTTTCCGAGCCGTTGCCAGATGTGTATCCCGGCGATGAACTCCTGCCCGTGCTTTATTTCAAGGCAGGTCAGCAGGAGCGCCAGTGCAATGAAAACGTGGGTGTGGGCGTGGCCCGGTTTGTTTATGAAGAAGGCCGATTTGGCGTGAACCCGCGCCTGGGGCAGGAACTGAAACTGTTCGAGGCCTCACCCGCAGGCAGCGCCGCCATGCGCGGCGCGTGGGAAATGCTGGTGGCCCCAAGCGCCGGGCCGGTGACGGTGCAGGACGGTGTGTATCACTTCAAACCCACGGGTTTTTGCCCGGCGGTGGATCAGCAGGGCCAGCCCCTGGCCTTTGACATCGCCCTGCCGGTGCGCAGCCGCAACCCCATGGGGCAGCAGGAACTGGCGCAGGAAAACCGCCCCGTGCCCCACGACCTGCGATATGCCCCGCATCAGACCTTTGAACGCAGCGTGGGGGGCACCTGGGTGGCTCCGCCGCGTTCCAGCGGTGTGCGTCAGGACTGGGAAAAACCACCCGAACTGCCCGCGCTGGATGGTTTTGGGCCAACCTATCAGGATGAACACCCCGACGACTGGCCCCGTGGCCCCCAATACATTCCCGGCGCGGGCGGCCCGCCCCCGGCAGACCCCCTGCAACTGGACTGGCAAAATCACGACCCGGCCAACTGGCCCTTTGGCCGCATGCCCGGCGCACCCAGTGAGGTCTACGCCGAGCCACCCACGCCCTGACCGGCGGCAGTGGCTCTTTCCCCATGTTCCGCACCATTCCCAAGGAGCTCCTGCCCATCGCCCAAAAGCATTGGCCCGATTTTTTGATGGGGGCGGCGCTGGACCTGCTGGGCATGTCGATTCAATCCCTTACCACGCTGGGGCCATTTTATGAACACCACGGACAGACAGCCTGGTTCAAGCTTGCGCCTTATCTGGACGCCAACCCGGCGCAACTTTTCGCCAAGCCGCCGCCCGCTCAAATCCGCCAGCTCAACCGGCGTGAAGAAACGCCCCATTTCACGGTTTACGATGGCGCGTTTGAAAGCCCCTACACGCCCTATGGCGCGGAGTACGCCCCCTATTTTTATGCCATGCCCGAAAACCAGAACGTGACCGTGCGGGTGTTTGAGCCAAAGGGCAAAGCGCCCAAGCTGGGCATTTTGTTTTTGCACGGCTGGAGCATGTCCAGCTTTGCCGAAATCATGTCGCTCAAGCCCTGGGAACTGATGGGCGACGCGCCGGTGCGCCTCGTGCTCATGTCCTTTCCGTTTCACATGCACCGCCAGCCGCGCCACGCCCAGTTCAGTGGCGAGTTTTTCATGTCGGGCGATCTGCCCCGCAGCATCGAGGCCGCCGCCCAGGCGGTGTGCGACGTGCGCGCCATGGTGCAGTGGATGAAGCAGCAAAGCCCGGCGGGCCTGCTGGGTGGCTCGCTGGGGGGGTACGTGGGCAGCCTCACCGTCACACAGTCGAGTGACCC
>CAYJOG010000508.1:0-2453 GCA_964371695.1 uncultured bacterium | reverse complement strand
CGTCATTCCCGCGAAAGCGGGAATCCAGTAAGGACAAAAAACAAAAACCAGTTCTGGTGGCGCAGGCATCCTGCCTGCGTTCATATGAAAGGCAGGCAAGATGCCTGCCCCACCAAAGGGAATAAGCACCCCCAACAAAATCAATTTTGTCAGGGGTGCTTAATCAGATGGACCAGCAGGGTGCGGGCAAGAAAGCCCTTCGTGCGCCTGTCAACATTCGGATAACCGACTGTTGTTTCTGAAGAAGGCGGCAATGGCCTTTTTGTCGGCATGGCCCTGGACCACGGCGAGCACAAGCGCCTCATATTCGTTTTCAGATGCGATCAGCCGGATCCCATTCAAGTGAAGAAAAATATAAGCCGCCGAGGCGCCAACCCGTTTGTTTCCATCCACAAAAGCGTGGTTCCCCACAAGGTGAAACAGGTAGGCCGCCGCCATCTCAAAAATGTCCTGATGAAGCCATCGCTCCCCGAAACCCGCCTGGGGCATTTGAACGGCGGACTCCAGCAGCGCCGGATCCCGAACACCCAACGTGCCCCCATAGCGTTCAATGAGGTCACGGTGAAGGGTCAGTATTTTTTCCAGGTTCAGAAAAACCGGGTCTTGCATGCCCTAAGCAAGCCTTTTGAGCATGTCGCCGTATTGGGCGTGAAGGTCGGCCACGGCCTGGGCGAATGCCTGGCCCTGATGGGCGTCGCCTGCCGGAGAAATGATGATGGACCGGCCGTCGGTGTGGATTTCGAGCGGCGTGTCTTCGGCAATGTCCAGGGCAGCGAGCGCCCCCGGCTCAAGGAGCAAAGACAGGTCTTTTCCTCTTTTTGTACCGAGTTTTGTCATGGCCTGATTGGATGGCGCTTTCGGCTTTCATTTTAACGTAAATCTTCAAAAGCAGCGGAGACCATGCCCGGACAGTCCTTTACCAAAATCTAAATCCCCTCACCCTGCTTTTCACTTTTCATCCCGGCCCGGGCATGGCAAGGGGCTGGCTCACGGCTTAAACTGCCGCATCAACACACGCCGGGAGGCCCGCCATGAGCCGCAAACTCGCCCCTTTTCACACCCCCCTCAGCAAAGAGCTGGGACTCAAATATCCCATCGTCTCCGCGCCCATGTTTCTGGTGAGCAACGCCGACATGCTGGTGGAAGCCAGCAAGGTGGGGATTCTGGGGGCCATGCCCGCGCTCAACGCCCGCACCCACGAGGATTTCCGCAACCTGCTCGAAGACGTGAACGCCCGCGCCAAGGGGCCTTACGCCATCAACCTGATGATCAAGTTTGACGGCGGGCGGCTGGATGACGATCTGAACGCCTGCATCGAACACAAGGTGCCCGTCATCATCACCAGCCTGGGCCTGCCCACCGACGTGGTGAAAAAAGCCCACCAGCACGGCATGTTGGTGTTTCACGACGTGATCAACGAACGCCACGCCAAAAAGGTGGACGCCATTGACATTGACGGCATCATCGCCGTGGCCTATGGCGCGGGGGGCCACGCGGGCCTGCTCAACCCCTTTGTGCTGGCCCCCTATCTGCGGGACCGGGTGAAGGCGCCCATCATTTTGTCGGGCTGCATCAACGGCGGCAGGCAGGTGCTGGCGTCCCTGTCTCTGGGGGCGCAACTGGCTTATGTGGGCACACGCTTCATCGCCACCACCGAAAGCGGCGCGCAGGAAGACTTCAAAGAGATGATGCTGAGCCACGGCCCCGAAGACCTGGTTTACAGCGACGAAGTGAGCGGCACCAAGGCCAACTGGCTCAAGGCGTCCTACGACAAGTTCAAAGAGGCCCTTGCGCGGGGCGAAAAGGTGAACCGCTGGAAAGACGTGTACAGCTCTGGCCAGGGCGTGGGGCTGATTGGCGGCGTCAAACCGCTGAAAGAAGTGGTGGAAGACATGGTGGCCGAATATTGGGACGCCTATGACGCCTTGCCCAAGGCGGAGTAATTCGTCAGTTGAAAGTTTTCCGCGCCATGAAGCCTGACCCGGCAGATGGCTTGCCCCTGGTGGGACGTCACGCCCGCAGGCTGGGTGTACGGGTGGCTGGCCTGGGGGTGGACAAGTGGGACGTCAACCCAGATGCCTCTGGCAAGGTTCACCCCGGCATGGGGATGTCGGTGGCGGTGGATGAGCCGCATTTTTTGCCCAAACACCGTCTTCCCCTTTCACTGGGTGGAGATGGCCGCGATCCGGTGTTTTGCCTGGACTGGCCGCCAGACGTCACCGGACTGGCGCTGGCGAGGAACAACAGCCACGGCCAAATCGAGCCTGTGGTAGAATGCACCTTGGGGGAATTCGAGTCGGCTCTGATCAGCACGAGGCCACTTTGGAGAAAAAGCCATGTCTGAGGCGCTCAGCCAATATCGCCGGTTGCAGGATGACCTGTATCAGGTGCGACTGCTGGGTTTGCGTTTTGGCGAAGAGTTGCTGGAAAAAGCCGAAGACGCCGTGCTGGAC
>CAYJOG010000507.1:0-2478 GCA_964371695.1 uncultured bacterium | reverse complement strand
GTTCGCGGCGCAAGCGGGCTTTGCCTGCGCCGCGCCGGGCCGCAGCCGTTCACGATGAACGGCAAGGCCATTAAAACCAATGAACATTCCTGCTGTTTTGAATGTTCATTGGTATCAGGAGGCTGAGAGCGAACAGGTGGCCCGCCTCTGGCAAGGGGCAAAAGGCTGGATTGCGCCTGACCTTTTGATCGCAGAAACAGGCAACGCCCTGTGGAAAGCCCTGCGCCGGTCAGAAATCCGCCCGGAGCAGGCGGCCAGGGCGATGATGCGTCTGCCGCTGTTGTTTCAATCGCTTTTTCCTTCAGCACCCCTTGGCCCCCGCGCCCTTGAAATCAGCCATGTTCTGGACCACCCCTTTTATGACTGCCTTTACCTTGCTCTGGCGGAGCGGGAACAGACAGCCCTGCTCACGGCCGATGACCGCCTGGCCACACGGGTGGCGGACACACCTTGGGCTGGTCTTGTGCGCCCATTGACCACGATCACGCCAGACCCATGAGCCAGGCCCGCTACAATTCGCCGATGCGACACCACCGCCCTTTAAAACAGGCTCTTCGTCACCTTCTGCCCGCCCTGGCCCTGTTGTGTCTGGTGGTCTTCACCGGATGCGGCCAAAAGCAGGCCAGCCAGGAACTCAAGCTGTGGACCTTCACCGACGACGCCCTCATGCAGACCCTCATCAAGGGGTTTGAAAAAAAACACCCCGGCGTGACCGTGAAGCATCGTCAACTGAGTTGGGAGGGGGGCCTGGAACAGTTGCTGGTGGCGCTCTCAAGCCACGAAGGCCCCGACGTGGCCGAGCTGGGCAGCACCTGGGTGGCGCGTTTCGCCGCCGATGGCCAGTTGGCGGATCTCTCCGCCCCCTTTGGCAAACTGTCCCAAAACATGGCCCTGGTGGAGACCGGCACCTATGAAGGCAAGCTGGTGGCCCTGCCCTGGCTGGTGGGATCGCGGGCGATGTTCTTCAACAAAACCCTTTTCAAAAAAGCGGGCCTGCCGCCCGAAGCCCCATTGACCTGGACAGACTGGCTGAGCACCAGCCAGAAGATCAACACCCTGGGGGGCAAGATGGCGGGGTTTGGCAGCAACAGCGGCGAGGGTCAGATTCTGTTCAAGCGGTTTTTGCCCCTGCTGTGGAGCGCCGGGGGCGACGTGCTTTCGAAGGACCACAAAAAGGTGACGCTGGACACGCCCCAGGCCCGAAAAGCCCTGGATTTCATGGTGGCGCTTTCCAAAACCGGTCCCATCCAGAGCCAGAAAGAAACCGACCAGATGTTTGTGGATGGCCAACTGGGCATGATCGTGAGCGGCGCGTGGCTGCTCAACAAACTCAAGGCCGAAAACCCCACGCTGGACTATGGCGTGGCCCTGCTGCCCCACGAAGACAACGACCCCGCCAAAACGCCCTACAGCTTTGCGGGGGCCGAAGTGCTGGTGCGGTTCAAGGATTCCAGAAACGAAAAGAACGCCAACGCCCTGATGGACTGGCTGTGTCAGCGCCCCCAGATGGCCGCGGTCACCAAGGCCCTGCCCTTTCTCATGCCCAGCTACAAAGACGCCACACAGGACAGAAGCTGGATCACCAACGGTCACCAGGAAGTTTTCGCCCAGCAGATGCTGTATAGCCGCGACACCCCCCAGGTTCCCCAGTGGGTGAAGATGGAAGAAGCCATCACCCTTCAGGTAGAAAAAGCCCTGGCGGGCGAGAAGCCCGCGACCATCCTCAAAGAGGGCCAGGCGAAGCTTCAGGCGATTCTGGAGGGGAAAGAGTGAATGTTCCCGGTGGCCTGCGCCCACCGGGAAGTCTGGCATTGTAAAACAGCCACAAAAACCACAAGCCCGCCGCCGCCAGCAGGGGTTTGAGCAGGGGAAAAACCCACTGCGTCGTGGTGGCCGAGTTGATGGTGATCACCAGAAAAACGAAATAGACGGCCCAGGGCAGCGGGTGGGCAAAGGTCATGCGGCGCAGGCCCATGGCGGCAAAAAACAGCCACACGGGATAAACGTGCAGGTTACGCCGTGGGTCTGGCGCAAAGGCGATCATGGAAAAAAACAGGGTGTAGAGCGCCAGATACATCCACACCACCGCCCCTTGCCGGAATTTCTCCTTGAGAAAAAACCACACGCCCCCCATGAAAAACGGAAACAGCGCAAACCACGGCAGCATGATCAGCGACTGCCACAGAGAGAGCATGTCCTTTCTGGCTTCATACAGCAGCGGCAGGGGCGAAAAATAAAGCCGGGCAAAACCCATGGGTGTGCCCTTCACCAGACTGCCCACGGTGGGCTTGGCCATTTTCAGCACTTCGGGCGAAGAGGCGTTGGTGCGGGCATAGACAAACACCTCCATCAGGCTTTTGCGCTGGTAAATGTCAATCACCATCTGTCCCATGGGGGTGAGAAAAATCAGCACACCGCCAGCGGCCAGCACGCCCAGCAGCAGGGCGCGGTTTTTGGCTTTCCTGTCCAGCACAAGAC
>CAYJOG010000506.1:0-2486 GCA_964371695.1 uncultured bacterium | reverse complement strand
CTCCCCGCCCCTCGACGTCGTCCCGGGGGGGGGGGGGGGGGCCCCCCCCCCCCGCAAAAATAAAAACCATTCCAGAGGTAGACACGCCATGGATGCGTCGCGGGACCACCCTGCTACACTGCCGCACCATGAGAATAGTCACGGCGATTTTCAGCGGATTTCTGGCGGGGCTGGTGGCGGCGGTCATTGGTGTGTATGGGGGCCTGCGGCCAGAGGCCCTGCCCTATCTGGCGCCGCACCTCACCCAACCTGCCTCTGCCACCAAAAAAATCAAGGCCCTGGAAAAGCGCCTGAACGGCCTGGAAAAACAGCTTGAAGCCCAAAGCCGCCAGGGGGCTGACAAAAACCCCCGCGCCAAAACCACCAGCCGGGAATGGCGCGCCGCCACCCGCCAGTTGCAGACACAAATCAGAACCCAGGCGCTGCTGAGTCTGCTGAACCGAGCCGAATCGGCCCTGAACCGCAACGACCAGGGCGAGGGAAAGCGGTTCCTTTCCCTGGCCCAGAAACAGGCCCTGGAACTGGAAGCCCACCTGCCCGAAGACGTGGCACTGGTGCTGAAAAACCTGGACACGAAAAATCCGCAGGAAGACGCCCTGCTGCTGGACCGCCTGCGATTTGCCGCCCGTGTGCTGGAACAGCACCTGCTGGATCACAAGGCCACGGCCCCCGCAACCCCCTGATCAACGAACGGAGCACCCGACATGTCCGCCCCCCTTCCCCCCTGGGCCAGAAAACACCTCAGCGAACTCAAACCCTACATTCCGGGCAAACCCATTCAGGAGGTGGCGCGGGAACTGGGGCTTGCCGATGTCATCAAGCTGGCCAGCAACGAGAACCTGCTGGGCCCCAGCCCCAAAGCCGTCAGGGCCGTGCAGCAGGCCGCCCCAGAGATTCACTATTACCCCGAAGACACGGTGCATGACCTGCGACGGGCGCTGGCCACGCATCTGAAGGTGGCCCCCCAGAACCTGCTGTTCGGCAACGGGTCTGACGAAATCCTGCACCTGTGCGCCGCCGCCACGCTCAACGAACAGGCCGAGTGCCTTTTCCCCCTCACCAGTTTTGTGATGTACCCCATTCTGGCGGCCCAGATGAACAGCACCAGCGTGGGGGTGGCGCTGAAAAACTGGACGGTGGACCTGCAAGCCCTGCAAAAAGCCATCACGCCCCAAACCCGCATCGTGTTCATTCCCAACCCCAACAACCCCACGGGCACGGTGGTGAAAGACACGGACCTGAAACATTTTCTGGCCCAGGTTCCGCCCCACGTGCTGGTGGTGCTGGACGAAGCCTATCGGGAAATCCGGGGTGTGAACTGTTTTGACCCCGTTCCGCTGGCCATCAAAACCCCCAACCTCATCGTCACGCGCACCTTCAGCAAGAGTTATGCCCTGGCGGGCCTGCGGGTGGGTTTTGGCGTGGGCCACCCAGACACCATCGCCCTGCTGGCGCGCCTGCGGCCCCCCTTCAACGTCAACAGCCTGGCCCAGGCGGCGGCGCTGGCGGCCCTGGCCGACACCGCCCATCTGCAGCGCACGGTGGACCTCATGAAAAAGGAACGGGCCTGGCTGGGGGGCGAAGTAACCCGTCTGGGCCTGGTGGCCGTGCCCAGTCAGGCCAACTTTCTGATGGTGGTGCTGCCCCAGGACGCCACGCCGGTGGTGGACCACCTGCTGCATCAGGGCGTGATTGTGCGGGGGTTGAAATCGTTTGGTGTGCCGGGTGCCCTGCGGGTGACGCTGGGGCGGCGCAAGGACAACCAGCGGTTTTTGAAGGGCCTCAAGCAGGCGCTGAAGGCGCTGGGACATTTGTAGGATTTTTCGCCACCCATCGAACCCGGCGGGTGGATATTAAAACCATCGGTGAAAACGGCCCTCCACACGCAAAACCCACTCCCCATTTTTCTTCAGGCCCGTCAGGGCCGCTGGTTGTTGTGGCCCTGGCTGGTGGTGTTTGGCCTGTTCTGGCTTTTTCCCATGGGCCATGCGGTGAGCCTTTCGCTCACTGACTTCAACCCCCTGCGGTCAGATCACACAGTTTTTGTGGGGCTTGGGAACTATGCCCGACTGGGGCAGGACGAGATTTTTCTCAAAGCCCTTAGCAACACGCTGTTCTTCACGGTGTTCACATTGCCGGCCACCACGCTTTTGGCGCTGATTCTGGCGCACCTGCTTTTCACCGGCCCCAGAGGCAGCCAGTTTTTTGAGTCGCTGCTGCTGTTTCCGGTGATGGTGAGCATGGTCGTCATCGCCCTGCTGTTCAAATTCGCCTATGCCCCCCAGGGGCCCCTCAACAGCGGCCTGATGAGCCTGGGCCTGCCCGCCGTGGGTTGGCTGAACGACCCGCGTTTTGCACTCAAAAGCATCATGGCCATGGACGTGTGGGCCGCCATGGGTTATTACGCCATGATTTTTATCCCGGCGGTGCGCCCGATTTCCCCTTCCCTTTTTGACAGCGCCCGCCTGGCCGGCGCGGGGCCCTGG
>CAYJOG010000505.1:0-2489 GCA_964371695.1 uncultured bacterium | reverse complement strand
GTGATCACGCCGTTTTCCACGTGGGTGCCGGAGATCACGATCCGGTCCCCCGCGACCGCGGCGTTGACCGCCGCCTGGGTGACGCCGCCGGTGGTGTCGTTGCTGGTGACGGTGGCGGTGGAATCCAGTTGATAGGTGCTCGCCAGTGAACCGCTCAGGTCGCTGACGGTGTAGGTTGCCGTCTCGCCGGTGTCCTGGCCGGTGAGGGTGAGGTGAATGTTGCCGCCGCCCACGTCCACCACTTCGGCGGTGTAGCCCTCGCGGCTGTTGATTTCGGCAGCCAGGTTGTCCAGCACCGTCTGGTTGGTGTCGCCGGGGTTGACGGTGACCGAATAGGTCTGGCCGGTGCTTTCGCCCTGGGGCGTGATTTCGATGGTTTGCACGCCGGGGGCGAGCGCGCTGGCCCCTGCGGCGCTCACGGCGCTTGTCTGCACCGCCTTGGCCGTGGCCAGTTGGTTGATGTCCAGGTCATATTCCTCACCCGCAGTGGCCAGGGAACTGGCGGTGGCGGTGAAGGCGGCTTTGTCACCGGTGGAGCCTTCGGCCTGCACCTTTTTGCTGTTCAGCACGCTGTTGATGGAGGTGTCGGTGAGTTTTTGCGCCGCCGAGGCCAGCCCCGCCGCCGCGCTGTTCACTGAGCCCGCCACGTTGAACTGAAGGCCAGTCGTGCCCGTGGCGGCAGAAATCGCGCCAGCCAGATTGTTTTGAGACGCCCCGACCTTTTGTGTCAGTGTGCTGAGCAGGCTCAGAGAGCTGATGCGGCTGAGCAGATTGAACTGACTGGAAAGAAGACTGCTGTCAATGGCCATGCCTGCTCACCCCCGCCTGTCTTATCGGCACTTATTCTATATCCATTAGTCCGAAACCATAACAAAAATGCAGAATTTACATCCCTGGCTTTTCAAAAACCGCCAGCCAGTGCCAGGGCGTGAGGTTAAAAGGCGGCAGACGCAGCAATAATGAATCGGCCCGCCACATGGCTTTTTCGACAAAAGCGGGCAAACGCCAGCGCTGGCGGGTTTTGAGCAGTCTAAAACCGGCCTCCAGCCCCAGGTGGGCAAAACCCAGGGTGAGCCACAGGGGCTGCACCTGTTTCAGCCGCAGACCCGACTGCACCGCCAGACGAGACCAGTCGGCGCGGGTGAAGCCCTCGCCCATTTCGTCTGCCGGGCTGCCGTGGGCCGAAAAGCGACTGCCTTCACCCGCCAGTTGGGGGCGCTTTTTTTCCATGAAGCGCTCGACGGGTTCGTGCCACCAGCGGGCTGGCTCCATGCCCACCACCACGCCGCCACCGGGGCGCACCACGCGGGCCGATTCCCGGAGCGCGTGAACGTGATCGGGCAGGTGGTGCAGGCTGGCCACCCACAACACCCCCGCCAGACTTTCATCCAGAAAAGGCAGAGCGGCCCCCTGGGCCTGAAGAGGTGTCCAGGGCAGGCCCGTGCCCACCAAACGCGCCATGCCCTGGCGCAGCATGTTGCGGGAGGGGTCCACCGCCACCACTTTCACGCCCTGGGTTGCCAGGGCCTCGCCATCCAGGCTCAGGCCACAGCCCACCTCGGCCCACAGGCCAGGGCCAAACGACAACACGGCCTGATTAATCAAACCATGGGCCAACTGGTTGCGGGGCGTGGACCACTGCACCCGGTCGGCGTAGTCCTCGGCCAGGGTGTCGTGAAACGCGGCGTCTGCCAGGGCCAGGTCTTCGGCGGCGGGCCGCGAGGCGGGGGGCTGGGGGCTCATGAACAACTCAGTATAAAGCGGGGTCACGCCTGGGCGCTGGGGCGTTCCAGCAACGCCATCGCCCATTCGTGCATCACGGGTCGACCAGGCGAAACAGGCACGTCCAGCTCTTCCAGCGCCATCAGGGGCGCGGTGAACAGCAGGTCCAGCAGCGAGAAATCTTCTCCCATCAGCCAGGGGCCGCCCGCCAGCCGGTCTTCCAGCCGGTCCAGCGCCGCATAGACGTTTTCTGTGGCTTTGGTGAGGGGCGGCAGGTCCCGTTCATCCACCGCCCGGCCCATGGCGGCGCGGGCCAGTTCTTCGGTGGCGAGATAAAGCGGCAGCGCCACATTTTGCAGACATTCCCTGAAAGCCGTTTCACCGTTTGGCGCCTCCAGCAGGGCAGGGGAGGGGAAAGCCTTTTCCAGAAACAGCAACAGGGCATCCAGCCCGGTGACGGCCTGATTTTTTTCAGTTACCCAGCGGGGCAGATCAGTGCCGTCCGGCTCTGGCGTCAGTTCAAACCGCACCGCTTTTTCGGCCAGCACCGCACGGGCGGTGCGGCAGGCCATGATCTGGGGATGAACAAACAGCCGGGGCAGGGAAGGGGACAAAACTCAGGCCTCCAGGGGAAGCACCTGGGCCGGGGCAAAGCCGTGGGTCTTCAGAGACTTGGCCACCGCCTGGGCCTGGGCGGTGCTGGTGAGCAGGCGGATGGAAAAATCAGGGTTGGCCAGATATTCCGCTGCAAAATCGTTCAGCCGGTG
>CAYJOG010000504.1:0-2497 GCA_964371695.1 uncultured bacterium | reverse complement strand
GCGCGAGGGGTTGTATGTGGTGTTCCCTTTTGGCACGGGCCGGTGGCGCGACCGCCTGCTCACCTTCAACGCCGGGCGCTGCTGCGGCTGGGCCAAAAACCAGAGGATGGACGATGCCGGGTTTATCGCCAAGGTGGTGAAGACGCTGATGGCCGAACTGCCCGTGGACCCCCGGCGGGTTTATGCCACGGGCCTGTCCAACGGCGGCATGATGAGTTACCGGCTGGCCTGCGAACACAGCGATTTGTTCGCCGCCATTGCGCCGGTGGCGGGGTCATTGGCGCTGGATGGCTGCGCCCCCTGGCGGACTGTGTCGGTCATTGCTTTTCACGGCACGGCTGATGAACACGTGCCCTGGCAGGGGGGTATTGGCCCAAAAGGTCTGGCCAAGGATGTGCGGATGTCGCAGGCACAGAGCCTCGCGCCGTTTCTCAAGGTGGGCGGCTGCGTCGCCAAACCCGTGGAAACCCGACAGGGCAACATTGTGCGGCGGGTTTACCCCGGTTGCCGCCAGGGAGCCGTGGAGCACGTGAGTATTGTGGGTGGCAAACACGCTTGGCCCGGTGGCAAAACGGGCTGGCTGGGTGGCGATGTCCCCACACAGGAGATCAGCGCCAACGAAGCCATGTGGGCGTTTTTCAAAAACCACCCCCGGCCGTGAAGATTCGTCCAAAATTAACAGCCGCTTTTCAGACTCATGGCCACATGGAGGCAATATGCGAAAGTTTTTTCTGATCCTAAAACCTTTCTCAAAAATCCCTCCGTGGATTTTTTCGAACGCCGTGGCAGGGAATAATTCCCTGCCACGAGCGCGAAAACCTGTGCTTTTTCAAGCTGCGGTTTTCGAGGCAGGCCATCCTGGCCTGTCAGAAACCCCCTCAAAAGTAATTTTGAGAGGGCTTCTGATGGCACTGTTGTGCCTGGGCCAGGCCCAGGCGGCCAAGGTCCCCCCGCCTTTTCTGCTTTCTCCTGCGGGTGATGCCCCCTGCCTGATTGAAGAAAAAAAACAGCAGGCGGTGTTGCCCAGCGGGCGTTTGGTCACCCCCTGGGGCCGCGTGGTGATGCTGCCCCCCCGGCCTTGGGGCATGGCCCTTTCGCCCAACGAAAAAACCCTCATCACCCTCAACACCACCGACAAACCCGACGCCATCAGCGTCATCAGCAACCTGGACGCTCCCAAACCCGCCGTCAAAACACTGATGCCCCATCAGTTCGGCAACAAGGGGGGGCTTATGGGCGCGGCCATTCACCCGGATGGCCAGACGGCTTATGTCAGTGGCGGCGACAGCGGCAAGGTCTATCTGCTGGACCTGGCCCAGACCCGCACCAAGGGGGAAATTGACCTGAACGGCGAGTTTTCCGACGGCAAGTTTGGCGACGCTTTTGTGAGTGATTTGTTGTTGGATCAGGCCGGAAAAATCCTTTACGTCATTGACCAGATGAACTACCGCATCGCCGCCGTGGACACCACCACCCAAAAGGTCATGGCCAATTTCCCCACCGGACGCAACCCCTTCAGCGTGGCGCTTTCGCCAGATGGCCACACCCTGTATGTGGTCAATTCCGGCATGTTCCAATATCGCCGGGTAGAGGGTTATGACCCCAAGGATCCGGCGAAAACGGGGCTGAAGTTTCCGGCTTTTGGCGTGCCCAGCAAAGAGGCGGTGGAAGGCGTGGTGGTGGACGGCATCCGCGTGCCCGGCCTGGGCGATCCCAACGTGCCCGAAAGCTTCAGCCTGCACGCCATTGACGTGAGTATTCCCGGCAAGGGGCAGGTGAAGTTCAAGGTGAAAACCGGCCCCAAGGTGGGTGAAGTGGTGAACGGTTATCAGGCGGTGGGGGGTTCCAGCCCCGCCGGTGTGCTGGCCACGGCAGACCGGGTTTATGTTTCCAACGGCCACACCGACACCGTGGCTGTGCTGGACGCCGTCACGGGAAAACTCCTGCGCACGGTGTCGCTGAGTCCCACCCCCCTGCTGGGGGCGCTGAAAGGCGCGCTGCCGGTGGGCCTGGCCCATTCGCCGGTGCAGCACCGCCTTTATGTGGCGCTGGCGGGCCTCAACGCCGTGGCCGTGGTGGACACCCGCACCCTGAAGGTGCTGGGTTTCATTCCCGCCGGATGGCACCCCAGCGCCCTGCAACTCAACGCGGCGGGCAATCGGCTTTATGTGCTCAACGCCAAGGGTTACGGCTCCGGCCCCAACGCCGGGCCCAAGTTCCGGGGGCTGAACCCCTATGTGGGGCGGCTCATGCGGGGCAGCCTCAGCGTGATTGATCAACCTGAAAAGCAGGATCTGGCCAAGGGCACGCGGGTGGTGCTGGCCAACAACGGTCTCACGCCGCCGACCCGCAAACCGGTGATGTCGCCGGTGGCGGAAGTCGCCGGTCACCCCAGCCAGCAGATCAAATACGTGCTGATGATCACCAAAGAAAACCGCACGTTTGATGAAGTGTTTGGCGGCCTGAAACACCCCGGCGGCAAAACCCTGATCAAGGG
>CAYJOG010000503.1:0-2499 GCA_964371695.1 uncultured bacterium | reverse complement strand
TCTACAACCAGTCCTACCGCGAAGTCACCACGCTGGATGAACGCACCCGACAACTTTCGCTGTTGCTGGGGTCGTTCGGTTTTGTCAAAAGCGTGGTGGAAAACCCCCGTTTCCACCTGGAGGCGATTCTCAACCACCTGCCGCGTTTTCTCATCAGCAACAGCGACCTGCTCAGGCTGGCCAAAGACGGTTACCGCGTGTTCGACAGCCACCGCGCCCTGCTGGCCCAGTTTCACGAACTGATCGCCGAGCGCGAAAAGCGTTACATCGAAACCCTGTTTGGCGCGAGGGTGTGAGGGACGGTTTTTTGTAGACCCGGCGTCATTCCCGCGAAAGCGGGAATCCAGGTGAAGTAAAACCACCACACCTTCTTTTTTGCTCTTTGGTGGCGCGAGTAGCCACAGGCGTCCCCGCCCATTGCTGTCAGGTTTACCTGAGTAGCGGCGACGCCCCCGTCGCCGTGAAGGGCAAAAACCCCTGATTTCGTGTTGGTTGTTGCAAGACGGTTTGCGAGGAATCTTTCCAGATGCCTATTGAGGCATCTGGCCGAGCAAAGGCGATAGCGGCGTCGCGCCTACTCAAAAAAAGGCCGCAAACCCCTGATTTCGCTTCTAACCTGACAGCAATGGGCGTCCCCGCCTGTGGTCCTGCCTGCGTTCATATAAAAGGCAGGCGAGACGCCTGCCCCACCAATAAAAAGGATATCGCTTCGCCTCGACGGCACTTTTTCTACAATGCCCCAATGGCTTTTCACCCCGTCATCGGTTACAGCGCCAACCTGCTGCCCCCCGACCCGCACCGCGACGTGTTCCGGGGCAAAGAGCTGCAATACGCCGAAACCAGTCTGGTGCGTTATCTGAGCCAGCAGGGCGGCGTGCCGCTGCTGATTCTGGAACAGCACAGCCCCCTGGCCCTGAGCCGGGCCGTGGAGCGGGTGGACGCCCTGCTGCTGGCGGGCGGCGCAGACGTGTGCCCCGTGAGTTATGGCCAGGAGGAGTACGACACCCGCTGGCCGGGGGATTACCGCCGCGACCAATACGAACTGGCGCTGATTGAAGAAGCCCGCAAACAGGGCAAACCCGTGCTGGGAGTGTGCCGGGGTTTGCAGGTGCTCAACGTGTATTTCGGCGGCACCCTGCATCAGGACAACGTGGAATACGGCCCCACCGAAAAGGTGCACCGCGACAGCGAGGTGTATGACCACCTGCACCACAACGTGACCCTGCACGAGGGCAGCGAACTGGCGCGGATTTATGGCGCAGGCGAGCACCGCATCAACAGCATTCACCACCAGTCGGTGCGTGAGCTGGGAGAGGGCCTCACCGTGTCGGCCACCAGCGAGGACGGCCTTGTGGAAGGCATCGAGCGGTTTGACAACGGCTGGTTCATGGGGGTGCAGTGGCACCCGGAATGGATCGATGAGCGTTTCACCGGCCTGCTGGACCCAGCCCCCATCGTGAGCCGTTTTTTTGACGCTATCGCCGGAAACGCGCGGTAGCCGCTTCCCCTGCTCAACCAATCCATTGGATGGGCGGTTACACTCATGGCCTGCCTTTAATAAAAAGGTCAAGGTAAAAAGATGCTGCGGCTACGGACCATGGTGTATGTGCTGGTGTGCGTGGGAGCGCTCACCGGCGGGTTGTATCTGGTGTTCGAAAAAGTGTTCATCCGGTCGTATCTGGAACTGGAACGCCTGGACACCGAGCGCAACACCGACCGCGCCGTCAACACCCTGCGCTACACCATCGAAGACCTCGACGCCACCTGCCAGGACTGGGCGGAGTTCGACGACACCTACCAGTTCATGGAAGACCACAACCCCCGGTTCCTCACCGCCAACATCGTGCCAGAGAGCCTGAAAAACATCAGCGTGCATTTGATTGTGCTGCTGGATGCCCAGGGCCGGGTGGTGCTTTCCCGGCGTTACACACCCGGCTTCACCGGCCAGCAGCCCTTGCCCCGCAAGTTTCTCTCGCAGCACCTGCGGCCCGACAGCCCCCTGGCACTCATCACCCGCCTGAGTCCCGAAAAAGGCGTGCGGGGGCTGGTTAACACACAGGACGGCCTGATGCTGGTGGCCTCGCGGCAAATCCTGCGCACCAACGAAACCGGCCCTTCTCGCGGGGCGCTGGTGATGGGGCGTTTTCTGGCTTTTGAAACCCTGCAGGACTTGGAAGAAGACATGGAGCTGGCCATCACCGTGCAACCCCTTGGCCGCCACGAAAGGGCCAACCGCGACCCGCTTTTTTTCAAACCGGTGGCGGTGTGGAACCAGAACTACGTCATCGGCAACCGGGTGATCACCGATATTTATGATCAGCCCATGGCGCGGGTGTCCGTCACCCTGGCCCGGCCTTATGTCGAAGAAGCCCGCCGCACCCTGGCGCTTTTGTGGCGGGGCCTGTTGGGGGCGGGTGTGGTGTTTGCGGCGCTCACCATTCTGCTGGTGGAACAACTGGTGCTCAGGCGGATTCTGAGCATGCACCGGCAGGTGCATGC
>CAYJOG010000502.1:0-2511 GCA_964371695.1 uncultured bacterium | reverse complement strand
ACTTCGCAGCACCCATTTCCAAACCGGCTCATCGCTCAGGGTTAATGCTGTTTCGGTTGAAAATTCGTATTAAAAGCCTGATTTCATGCCAAAAGTTAACAGCTATGGGCGTCCCCGTCTGTGGCGACTCGCGCCACCAGCGAGACGCCCGCCCCACTTCCCCGCGTCGCCTGGGGCCAAAAATTCGTGTTTCAAATTATCCGTTTCCGGGTACACAATAACCATTCGTTCCATTTTCATAACCGGGGGTGCCGCGCTGATTTGGTTGGGACTCATTTTGCTGGTGGTGGCGCTGCTGGGCTTGGGTGGCTTGGCGCTGATGGTGAGCCAGTCGGCCCAACCGCTGCCCGCCACGCCAGAGCAGGAGCGGGCGCGGGGTTATCAACTGATTGAGGCAGCCCAAAAAGGAGACGAAGGTCTGTTGCAGGCGCTGCTGCGCTCCAGTCCTGATCTTGAAGTGCGCGACAACCAGGGCCTCAGCGCCCTGCACTGGGCCGCCAAAAACGGTCATCTTCATGCGGTGGAGCTGTTGCTGAAGGCGGGGCAAAACCCCCGCTGGGCGTGCCGTGAAGGCCAGACGCCCCTGCACGAGGCCGTGCTGGGGGCCGACCGCGCCCGTATGCGGGCCGGTTTTGACGAGAGCCAGTGGGTGAAAGTGATCCACGCCCTGATGCACGGGGGGGCGGACCCCCACACCGTGGACCGCTGGGGCACCTCGGCGCTGGTGCATGCTCAGGAAACCGGCATGTCCGCTCTGGTCAACGCCATGAAAGACGCCATGGCCAAACAGGCGTGAGGGAAGCTGAAAGCACTCCTTCCCGGAAATGACGATTTGGTTTTAGAGCAAATTCATAGTAAATGAAGACAAGAAAGGGCACTTGGCCGCGAGACAAAAAGAGCCAGCCCTGCTTATATTTTCTGGTTCGCCGGTTTCATCCGTGAAACCTTGCGAACAACGCCGCACGGCTCAGCCCGACCCAAAAAAGGTTGCATTGAGCGAATATATTTGTTGGAACAAGCCTTTCTGCAAGCCCCCACCGTGCTTCACCGGCGGCGGAAACGGCCATCCATGGCCTCTGGCCACGGGTGTCGCCACCATCGGCGGGTGGTCTACATCTACTTCGAAAATGCTCTAAGCAGGTTCCGAGAAGGTCCGGCAAGAACTTCCTTTGTCGCCTTGACCGACGCGTCAGTCAATCATAAGATTGGGTCAGATGACTAAAACGTTTGACCATGCTTTTGCCGATAAAACAGACGGGGCTGCTTCGCTTGGCCGCCACGGCAAACTTCCAACGCCCTGAAAAGGAGACCCAACATGCTCACTTTGATTGACACCGCCGCCTTTTACACCGCTGGTCTGTTGTCGTGGTCGGGGCTGGAATATGGCATTCACCGGTTCATTGGCCACGAGGGAAAAATCAGTGAATACGGCTATGACCTGCACCAGCACCATCACCGTTATCCCCAGGGCGAGGGCTATACCCCCGGCGCGCCCGCCTGGGACGGTGCGGGTTATCTGGATGGCCTGAAGCGCATGGGGCCTCTGGCCGCCCAGGTGATGGGGGGGCTGAATCTGGCCTTTGTGCCGGTGCTGGGGTTGCGACGTGCGGCGGCGCTCTCGGCGGGCATTCTCACCGGCTGGGTACGTTACGAAAAACTGCACATGGACATTCACCAGCGCCCCCCCGAAAACGCCTGGGAACAGTGGGCCTGGAAACACCACATGGCCCACCATTTCAAAAACCCCAAAATGAACCACAGCGTGAGCACCGACTTTTGGGACAAACTGTTCGGCACCCTGCTGCCGGTGGAAGACGTGGGCGTGCCCCTGGTGCTGGCCCCGCCGTGGCTGATTGAAAAAGACCACCCCGGTTTTCGCATCAAGGGCAAACGCCCCGCCGCCGCTGATGCGGACACACCCGCCACCGCCAAACCCAAACCCCGCCGTCGCAAAAAAGCGGCGTGAGCGGACCAAAGAAGTTGGACAGTAGTACTTGGTTTGACCATACTTTGTGTCAATGACCACGTTTTCAAAACTCGCTTTGAAGCGACTGACCGCTTCGGACTTGACTTTTTTTGAATGGCATTTCCGAAACCGGAATGCTGGAAATCAAAAGTCAATCAACCTCAATGCCGATGTTTTTGAGAAAGAGTTTTACCCTCTTTCCGCCGAAATAGTCCGTGAAAAAGAAAATGAAGCGCCTGTCACATTATCTTTATTCGGACCAAGCGAAAAAGGGCTTTATCGCCTGACGAGAAAAATCATTAAAGGCCGGACTTATAAGAACTGGCGGCTGAATGGAGAATTCATATTTAACCCTGAAGGAGATAAAGAACGCTTTAACTGCCTTTTGCCGGGGGACTTAGCCTTGATTGAGTTTACCGGAGAACCGGTTCCAACTTCAATTGACATTTTGTTTATTTCAAAAAATGATCCTGTTGACAAGCACGATTTTATGGCGCTTTCTCCTCTTATCCCTGATGGAAAAAAAAGCATGGTCCGGATTTCAC
>CAYJOG010000501.1:0-2518 GCA_964371695.1 uncultured bacterium | reverse complement strand
GTCGAAATCACCGAGCCGCTGGGTCTGCACCCGGCGCTGGTGGACATCATTCAGGACAGGGTGGCGCAGGCGAAGCTGTTGAGGGCTGATTAACGAATTTTTCCGAATGGGTGCGTCAGGCACCGCCTGAAAGCTCCGCACGGGTTGCCGTCATTCCCGCGAAAGCGGCAGTCCAGTAAAACATGAGCAAAACGCCGCATTTTTCCCTCTCCCGTGCTTTGCATGGGAGAGTGTGGCGCGACAGCGCCGGGCAATATAAAAAACACCCAAAAAGGATTTTTCTTTTTGTTTGACGCCCTCATCCGGCCTTCGGCCACCTTCTCCCATCCTTCGGACGGGAGAAGGAATAGTGGTTTTTTGCTTTTTTTTGAACTGGCTTCCCGCTTTCGCGGGAATGACGCCGGTTTACTGACCAAACACGCTGTTGCACACGCTGGCGGTGTCGCCGCCGGTGACAATGCCCGCGAGCGCGGTGACATCGGCAGC
The DNA here is from genome assembly GCA_964371695.1 of uncultured bacterium. Lineage (GTDB taxonomy): Bacteria > CAYJOG01 > CAYJOG01 > CAYJOG01 > CAYJOG01 > CAYJOG01. Next base: position 2,032 of record CAYJOG010000501.1, on the reverse strand, counting down.
ATCGGGCGTGGCGTTGCCTGATTTGTCATAGTCACAGGCCCCGCCCGCGCAGGCGGTGCTGGCGTTGGTGCCCAGCACAATGTCCAGCAGCAGGGCGGCGTCTCCCACGTGGGGATGGGTGGCGGCGCTGTCGGCGGTGAGGTTGCAGTTGATGTTCACCTGGGGCGCGGCGGCCACGGTGACACGATAGGTGGCGGCGGTGGTGGACCCCGGATTGATGGTGGTGTTCAGCACCCGCAGGATGTGTGTGCCCACGCTGAGGTTGAAGGTGGCGCTGGCGGTGGACGTGGCCGCCACCTCTGGCGAAATGGTGGCGTTGACAGCAGTGCGGGCGCTGGTGGCCGTGAGGTCGGTGCCTGCGCCGGCGGCGAAGGTGACACCCCTCAGCGAAAGCGCCGCGCCGGTCACGTTGTCCACCGTCACCTGGGCGGGGGCGTTCACCACCAGTTTGAGATACTGATAACCCAGGGGCCGCAGGCCCGTGCCGTTGTGGGTGAGGGTGGTGCTGGTGAAGGTCTGGCTGGTGTTGACGAAGGGCGGCGTGATGGTGCCGTTGCCCTTGGTGCTGGTTTGCAGGGTGCTGGCTTTGGAGAACTGGTAGGCGTCTGAGCCGCTCAGGTCGGCGGTGCGCAGCAGCACGGCAATGGAAAACTCCTTCACCAGGTCCAGCCAAGTGGTGAAACGCGTGGCCGTCTGCACCTGCTCGCGGTAAATCTGGGTGATGGATTTGCCTGTCTGGTTGGCGGTGGTGCGGGCCGTGAAATAGGTGTTCTGAATGGCGGCCCGGCCCTCGGCCTGGGAGGTTCCCACGGTGCCGTTTTCTTCCATGTATTTGTGCAGCATGAAATGGCCGTATTGCCGCAGGTTGTTGTTGTCGTAATTGAACAGGCCCAGTTCGGGATCCAGAAAAATGGAGTCCATGTATTCGGTGTAGGTGCCCGACACGTCGTATACTTGGGTTTCCATCCAGGTGGCGGTGCTCTCGGCCAGCCACGAGCCTTCCACGCCGCTGGTGTCGGTGGCGGTGTTGAAATAAGAGACGCCGAATTGCACCGAGTGAAAGTGTTCGTGGCTCACGGTGATTTGCATGTTCTGTGTGGGGTCGCCCTGAAACTCGGCATAGTCGTTGTCCAGCACCAGAAAGCTGGGCAGCGAATCGGTCTCGGTGGCGGTGCTGTTGGGGTTGTCGCCCAGAGTGCCCTGGGCGCTGACATAACCATAGGTGGACTGGTCGCCGCATTCGCGGCCAGAGAGGTACACGTCATAAACGCCGTCCTGCTGGTCGCGGTAGGGCATGGGGTAACCCAGCGTGTTTTTCTGAAAGTTCACCGTGGTGGTGAGGGCGGCGGCCACGCCGTTGACAAAAGCGGGGGTGGTGACATCGAGGTTGCCGGTGTTGGTGGTGTAGTGAATGCGATAGGTGGTGCCCCCCACGGTGACGTCGGTGGTTTCAGTGAGGTTGCCCACGCCGGTGAAGGCGGCGGTGGCGCTGGCGGCGCGGCCCGTGACGCCAAAAGACCGCAGCAGGGATTTGTTGGCCTCGCTCAGGCGGTCGTAGTTGCGGTTCAGGTCGGCTTTGGCCATGGTGACCATGCGGGTGGGGCGGGTGTCCTGAAACTCGGCGGGCAACTGGACGGGGGCGTGCAGTCCCAGAATGAGATAGCGGTAAAACGTGTCCAGGTCGATCTGGCCGTTTGAGCGTGCGCCATACACTTTGTCCAGCGGGTGGGCCAGAGCGTTTTGCGCCACGGTCAGGACAAACAACAGGGCCGCCCACAGGGGCAGGTGGTATTTTCGCATGAATTTCTCCTGGGTGAGTTCGGCTTGTTCGTGCCGGGAGGGGGAATCGAACCCCCAAGGGCGCAAGGCCCGGTGGATTTTGAGTCCACTGCGTCTACCAGTTCCGCCATCCCGGCCTGAGCGGAATATTCTAACATGCGATGAGAATGAGTGCGGCGTCCATTGCTGTCAGGTTTTCCTGTAGCCCCGGCGTCTCGCCGGGAGAATAAAAACCGCCGCAGGCGGCACAAAA
>CAYJOG010000500.1:0-2522 GCA_964371695.1 uncultured bacterium | reverse complement strand
GGGTTGGCCAAGGTTTGGACATGAAGCCTCAGTTAATGTTCTACCGTTTCCGAAAATGCTCTAACGCCCTCATTCGGCAGTTTGGCGCTTCGCGCTCAGGCGGGCGGGGACGCCCGCCCTACTCACGCGCCACCCTCTCCCCGTAAAGGGGAGAGGGGAAATTACGCCTCCGCCAGACAGGCCGCCACCTGTCCCCAGGCCACGCCGCCGCCGCCGGGGGGAATCCGCAGCGGCACGTGAATGGGGTACACCAGTTCGCCGTCAAAACCATCCACCACCAGCGAGTTGGTGAACACCGCCCCGGCCCCGCCAATAAAGTCCACGGGTTTGTCCTGTTCCAGCCACTCCACCAGGGCGCTGCCCGCAATGGTCATCACCCAGTGCCCCGTCAGCGCCAGACGGGCCACGCTGGCCCCTGCTTCTTTCTGTTTCGCCATGTCCGCCAGCACGTCGTCCACCGACATGATCAGCAGGCCGTCGTCGCGCTGCATCCACTGGGGCACCAGCAGGCCCAGAGGCCCGCCGATGGCCTTCATGCCCTCGGCATAGAGCAGGTCCATGGTTTCGTTGGCATAACTGGGCGTGGGGCCGCACAATCCGTCCAGCCCCAGCACGCCCGCCATGCGCCGCAGCACCTGACCCACCCCCACCAGTTCGCCGTCCATCATCGTGCCCCCCACGGGGCGCAGGTTGTGCGTGCCGCCGTGAAAAACCACGCCTGCGTCGGGGCCTTCCACCTCGGTGTCCCACACAAACACCACGGCGGCGTCGCCGTCGTAACCCTCGTGGGCCAGCAGTCCGTGGCACAGGGCGGTGGCGCGGGGCAGGCGCTGCTGGGGAAAATCCTCGAACACGTGCAGCAGGGGGCGCTCCCAGTCGGCGGGGTATTCGTCCAGCATGATGCAGCCGGGCAACACGCCGGTCCATTGCAGCATCCGGCTGATCCACCGGGCCGCCCGCGCGCTGGGGCCGGGCTGGCGCAGGTCGCCCAGGGGCGGGCTGAGGGTCACGTCGCGCCCAGCGCCCAGGGCCAGCACGCCGTTTTTGCCGTCGCCCAGGGCCAGCACCGGAAAAGGGAGCGGGGCGGGCAGTCTTTCGGGCAGGGGAACCCAGCCCCGGCTGCGCACCAGCATCTGGTCGCCGTGCTGGGGCAGGTGCTGCATCACCGAGTCTTCCACCGGGTTGTGCACCGGCAGGGCGTCGTCCACCACGGCGTGCTGGCCGTGGTGATCGGGCACTTCCTCGGCCTTCAGGCTGATGCCGTGGCCGGGGTCGTTGGCGCTGGTGACCATCAGGGGCCGCCCGCTCACCCGCGAGAGCATGAACTCAAAGGGCGTGACCGCCAGCCGCACCGCCAGTCGGCAGTCAAACCCCTGCACCCAGCCAAAACGCCCCGTCTCCTGAGCGCGGGCAAAACATTTCACCGCCGGGCGGCGTGCGCTGCGCATGAGGGCCGCCGAGGCCTCGTCAATCACAAAATCGGCGGCGGCCATTTCCAGCGTGGCGTACATCACCACAAAGGGGCGGAAGGGGTTGTTCTTGAACTCCCGCAGGCGGTTGACCACGCCACCGCTGGTGGCGTCGCCCATCCAGTAAAAACCGCCAATGCCCTTGGCCGCCACAATGCCGCCGCTGGCGATGGCCAGGGAAAGATGCTCAAAATCGGGGCGTTTGGGCGCCGGGTCGGGCGGCACCTTGAGCCACCAGGGGGGGCCGCATCTGGCGCAGGTGGAAAAATCCCGCGCCAGCACCAGGGGCGCGGTGTATTCGTCCAGGCCGTCCAGCAGGCAGTCGCAGGGTCGGGCGGTGTCGGCCAGTGTGGAGTGCATCCGCAAAAACGGCACCTTGGTCATGAGGCTGTAGCGGGGGCCGGACTTCATGCTGAGGGCAGGGGCATAGGCTTGGCGCGGGTTGCCTTCGTCCATGAGCTGAAAGGCCAGTTCGGGCGTCAGCCCCAGGTCGGGCGCGCAGGGCAGCACCACCGAGCCGACTTCTCCCCCGGCCACCACCTGAATATCCAGCACGCCGGTGTTCTGAAGGTCTTCTGGCAGAAGGTCTTCTTCGCTCAGGATTTCCCAATCCTTCACCCAGTCATGGGGGCAGCGCTCGCGCCACCACACCAGAAACTGCTTCAGGTCCAAGGCCCGGCCCAACAGCGTGAGGGTGAGGCCCGCCGGATTGATGAGCAGGTATCCCCCCAGGGTCAGCTCGCCCATCACCTGCACCACCAGCACCTCCAGGCCCAGGCCCTGACAACCGGCCCTCAGCGCCAGTGTGTGGCGGCGAACCCCCAGAAATCCTTTACTTTGGCCCACGGTGCGTCCTTATTTCCGGCAATCGTTCATCCTTGCAGAACAGTCTTATGGAAGACGCATCTTATAACAGGCGGGGGGGCATGAGGATTGTTGTCCCACAGGCCGTCATTCCCGCGAAAGCGGGAATCAGTAGCGCAGGCGGGACGCCTGCGTAAAAAAGAAAAACCACCTTTTTGCCCTCTCCCCTTTACGGGGAGAGGGTGGCTG
>CAYJOG010000499.1:0-2523 GCA_964371695.1 uncultured bacterium | reverse complement strand
CAGCAGAGGCGTGGGAACCCAGCAGGGAGGTGGAGCCTTCCCTTTTCTTTTTGGGGGGCAGCTTGAAGAACTTTTTCTTTTGAACGCCTTTTTTGGCGGCGGTGCGGCCAGCGCCTGCCTCTGCGCCGGGTTTGCCGGGCGTTGCCAATGGCGGCGGCGGCGTGCCGCCCATGGGGGGGCGACGCCCCACCTGACCGCGGGGCCCGCCAGCGCCTGGGGGGCCACCCGGCCCTGCCGGGCCACTGCGGCCATCCGGACGCCGCTCGGCGGGGACTGTGCCGGGGGCTGGGCGGGTGACGCCAGGGGTAACCACCTTCAGCGTGCTGCCCAGACGACCCGTTCTCTTTTCAGGAATGGGGGCGGCTTTTTTGATGACCTTGGCCACCGGTGGTTTGGGTGGGGCCATGGCCGCCGGGGCCTGTGGCCGGAGCGGTGGCCGGGGAGGAAGGGCTTCTGCGCCGGGGCTTGGGGTGTTGTTACCCCCCTTGCCCAGGCACATCATGGCTTCGTCCTTATCCACGGTGGAGGACGCGCTTTTGACTCCCAGCCCCGCGTCACGGAGCTGCATCAGCACGGCTTTGGCTTCCAGATCCAGCTCTTTCGCCAGTTCAAATATCTTAATCTTCGTACCCGCCAAAATGCCTCCTGAGGCCAAAAATGGACCAATAACTCTAATCGCAGGGGGTTGGCTTGGCAAACGGAATGATTGGCCTTTGAAAAGAAATCAGGTTTCCCCGATTTTCCTCTTTGCTGGTATCGGGGGTTGTGCCATTGCCCGGCGGTGAAACGGACGCTAGGATTTCTTCTTTATGGATGAGAGTTCACCATCACTTTACATGGAGGCCGCCCTGGGACAGGGTGTGCTGAACATTGCCCTGCTGGATAACCCCGTGGCCAAAAAGGTGTTCCAGTCGCTGCCGTTGCAGGCCTCGGCCAAGTTGTGGGGAGACGAAATGTATCTTTCCACCGAACTGCCCATCGCTGCCGGTGAATTGCAGGAAGTGGTGGAAGTGGGGGATGTGTGCTGGTGGGCGCCGGGCAGCGCGTTGTGTTTTTTCTGGGGGCCGACACCCGCTTCGCTGGATGAAGAATGTCGCCCCGCCAGCGCCGTGACGGTTATTGGCAAAATTTCGCAGGAAGACCTGACTTTATTAAAGGAACTTAACGAAGGCGACCCGGTGGTGGTGAAAAAGAAGAAAACACCCGCCGTGGCCGCCATTCATCAACAAAACGGACAAGAGGAGCATCATCCATGACCCAGACCCAACAACGACACCTCCCGCGGTGGGGATCCCTTTGCCTGCTTTTTGTTCTGGGTCTGACTTTTTCGGGCTGCGGCAACAAAAAGCAGGTGGCCCAGGACAACACCGACAAGGCCATCATGATTCTGGAGCGGATTGACTCCGGCAAGAAAAAGGGAGAAAAGGAAGACGACGCCAAGGTGGAAAAAGACCTGGACAGCGCCATGACGCTGCTGGATGAAGCCATCGCGGCTGATCCTTCCTTTGACAAACCCGTGTGCGCCAAGGGCACGCTTTTTCGCCTGAAGGGCCAAAACGAAAAAGCCAGCACCTGGTACAAAAAAGCCATCAAGCTGAACCCCGACTATGTGGTGGCGCTGGACAACCTGGGTTATGTGCAGGTGCAGATGGGTCAACTGGACGAAGCCGAGGAATCCCTGAACGCCGCCCTGCGGCTGGACAAGGAAAACCGCTCGTCCATTCACTGGAATCTGGCGCTGCTGTTTGAAAAACGGGGCGACAAAGAGACCACCGCCGAGCACCTGAAACACTTCCTGAGCCTGGAGCCGGACACCGATTCGGTGTTTTACAAAGAAGCCGAGGAAAAACTCAAATCCCTGGGAGCCGAACAGTAACCCATGGATAAAGACCCCAACGGCAAGGCCATTGTGGAGATTTCCGGGGACGCCATGAAAGCGTTCCTCACCATTGTGCCGCCCGATTTCGGGGGCGAGCCGGTGAGCAAGGAGGCCGCGCTGGAGGCCCTGAGCAAGGCTCATGTCAATCACGGCGTGGACATGCAGACCATTGAGGAGATGATCGTGCTGGGCCAGTTCAACCAGAAGGTGGTAGTGGCCAAGGGCGAATCGCCCAGGCCCGGTAAAGACGCCACGGTGGACTGGCAGGTGAGTCTGGATGGTGTTGAATCCAAACAGATGACCGACGACGAAGGCCGGGTGGACTGGCGCAAGGCCAGCGCCATCAACAACGTCACCGAGGGGCAGTTGCTGGCCATCAAGATTCCCCCCGAAATGGGACAGGACGGCATGAGCATCCGGGGACGGATGATTCCCGCCGCGCCGGGCAAGGAAATCGCCCTGCCGGTGGGGGCCAACGTGCGCCTCAGTCCCGATGGCAACGCGGCCTACAGCGGCATTGATGGTCAGGTGATCTGGCGTGACAGCAAAATTTCAGTCAGCCCCATTTTTCTGGTGGATGGCGACGTGTGTCTGGCCACGGGCAGCGTGAACTTTGTGGGCGTGGTGAAAATCAAGGGCGGGGT
>CAYJOG010000498.1:0-2537 GCA_964371695.1 uncultured bacterium | reverse complement strand
ACTCAGCACCATGCGCCCCAGGCCCACCACGTCGGCCCAGCCCTCGCGCACCACGGCCTGGGCCACGTGGGGCAGAAACTGTTGCAGATAGGTATAGGCCGACCCCACGAACACCAGTGCAGGATGGCGGGCTTTCAGTTCCCGCACCAGTTGCAGGTGGCGCACCACGCCCAGCAGGGGGTCTTCCGGGGGCAGATAACCGTCACTGGGCGGATAAGCGGCGGGGCGCTGAATGTGGGGGTTGTAATAGGGGCTGCCGATGGAAATGTTCACCGCTTCGATATCCAGTTTGGTGAGCAGATCCAGAAAGGCGTGGGTCTCGGTGGCGTCGGGCAGCAGGGGGTTTTGCGGATGGATACCAAAGCCCCAGCGGGGGGCGTCCGGCGGGCTGCCTTCGGCCACGCCCACCGGCTGGCCACCGCGGGACTTGCGACAGGGGGCCATGTCCACGGCGCTCAGCCGCACCCCAATGGCCAGCCCCGGCGCGGCCTGCCGCACACCTGCGGCCACCTCGCGCAAAATGCGCGTGCGGTTTTCAAAAGTGCCCCCATAGGGGCCTTGGCGCTGATGGGCCCCCAGAAATTCGTGCAGCAGATAACCGTGGCAATGCTTGATGTCCACAAAGTCATAACCCGCTTTTTGCGCCAGCACGGCAGCCTGCACAAAGTCGCCGATGAGAGCGCGCACCTCGTCGTCGGTCAACACGGCGGTGTTGGTTTCCACGTCAAACTTTTTATCCAGCACCGGATGGGCGCAGGCGATGCGGGGTTCCAGACGTGTTTTGTCGCGGGGCCGGGCAAACCGCCCGCTGTGGGTGAGTTGCAGACCGATCACCGGCGTGTTGTCCGGGCCAAACTGTGTATGGTGCGCCTTCATCAGTGACAGGCGCAGATTTTCAAGGCCCGGCAGTGTGTCTGGATTGATCAGAAGCTGATTGGGATTGGCCCGGCCGCTGGCCTGCACCGCCACGGCCTCGCCGCCCCAAATCAGCGCTGCGCCGCTCTTGCCAAAGTTCTCCCACCGCCGAATGGTAAGGGGGCCGGGGTTGCCGTTCGTGTCGCCATCCCAGCCTTCCATGGGTTGAATGGCAAAGCGGTTGAACAGGGTTTTGCCAAACAGGGTGAGGGGCTGGGCCAGGGGGTTTTGGGGCGCGGGCAAAATCTCGTCGTCGCAGGGCACGGAAGGGTCCAGCGCGGCCAAGTGATCCTTGAAGGCCGCCACGGTTTTGTGGCGTCCGAGCATGGGGAACTTGACGCGCTCAACCATGTTTTTTCTCCCGTGTGCCGCCGCTGGTTTTGCCCTGGGTGAGTTGCTGCACAATGCTGTCTACCACCGTGGCTTGCGCCAGTGAGCAGGGCGTCAGAGAAAGGGCAGGGGGAGTGCCGGACAGCGTTTTGATCAGGGCGTCCAGCTTGCGGTAATGGGCCGAGAGCCGCCGTGGGTCCGCGCCGGTGCGCGGCGTGATTTCCTGTTGGTGGGCAAACGCACCCCGCGCCGTGGTGCGCCACACCCGTGCGGGCAACAGGGCCTGACGGTTGCTGTTGGTTTCATAGCGGTAAGTGGCCTGGGGGGTGTAGAACACACCCTCTTCTTTTTCTTCAAAACTCAACTCGCTGGCGCTCATGCGCAGTGTGGCGGTGGCGGTGGCAAACCGCAGGGTGACGACAAAGTGGTCCGCCTTGCCGCCGCTGGTGGCGAGCGCCTCGCCGTGCCAGCGCTCCGGTTGACCAAAAAACGCCATGGCCAAATCCAGCAGGTGACAAAACACCGTGGCGGTTGCGCCGGGGCTGCGGGGGTCTTCGTCGCGCCACGCGGGAAAAAGCGCCTCGGTGCTCAGGCCCAGCGCCGAGGCCGTTTTTTTGAGCTCCTTCACGGCGGGCACGTTGGCCACGGTCCACAGACCCCGCCAGTTGAAATCGGCGTGAAAACAGGGGCCGAAGGTCTGCTGCTGAAGCTCCTGGGCCAGGTGTTGAAGCCCGGCGTCGAACCGTTTGTGATAACCCACCCAAACGGGCGGCGAAAATTTCTGCGCCACTTTGGTCAGACGCGCCGATGCAGCGGCGTCGGACGTGAGGGGTTTTTCCACCAGCACCGCTGCGCCGTGTTCCAGCGCCAGCAGGGTGTGTTCCTCATGCAGCCAGGGGGGTGTGCAGATGCAGACAAAGTCCGATTTTTCCTGGGCCAGCATTTCCTGGGCGCTGGTGTAAACCTTTTTGGCGTTCACCAGACGGGCCAGCCGCGTGGCGGCGGTTTCGTTCACGTCGCACACGGCGGCGGTCTGCGCCAGCGGGTGCAGCAGCAGGGGCAGGCCGTGGGCGGGCAGGGCAATGCGCCCTGCGCCCAGAATGGCGGCTTGAAGCAGTGGGGTGGACACGGGTGTTTATTGTCCCGAACTCAACAGGCCCGAACAAGCAAGCTCCGATTATGTTTTTAGAAAAGTTGCGGATGGGGGGCGTTGCCCCCCAAACCCCCCGCCGAACGGGCAGTCATGAATGACTGCCCTGGGACCAGCCGCCATGGAGGGCAATGGGCTTCCC
>CAYJOG010000497.1:0-2537 GCA_964371695.1 uncultured bacterium | reverse complement strand
GGTGAAATCTGAGTGAAAGACGCGCCTTTTCGCATTGCGCCGCTGGACCCTGCAACGGACCGCACAGCTTTTCACAGCGGCTCACCGGCCCTTGACCTTTATTTCCACCAGCAGGTCACACAGGACATTCGCCGCCGTGTGGCCGCCTGTTTTGTGGCCCTCACACAGAAAGACCAAATCGCAGGTTTTTACACCCTGGCCTCTGCCAGCGTGCTGCTGGGCGACCTGCCAGAGAAACTGGCCAAAAAGCTGCCCCGTTATCCTTCTGTTCCGGCGGTGCGGCTGGGGCGGCTGGCGGTGGACAGGCATTTTCAGGGAAAGGGACTGGGGGGCGCACTGCTGGCCGACGCCCTGCTTCGCACCGCGCGTTCCGAGATTGTCGCCTATGCCCTGCTGGTGGACGCAAAAGACGAAACCGCCGCCGCCTTTTACCGGCACCATGGTTTCATGCCCTTGCCCAGCACACCGCTGATGCTTTTTTTGCCCCTGGCGTCCGTTGCGTCAACACGCAAAGAGTAGGCCGGGAGTTTTACACCTTTGGCAGCGACACGGTTTGGATAAACACTTCTTTGAGCTGACGCGCCGACACCTCACCCGGTGCGTCGGTGAGGGGGCACCCGCCGCTCTGGGTTTTGGGAAACGCCATGGTGTCGCGGATGCTGCTGAGGCCGCACATGATCATCACGATGCGGTCCACCCCCAGCGCCAGACCCCCATGGGGCGGCGCGCCATATCGCAGGGCGTCCAGCAAAAAGCCAAACTTCTCCTGGGCTTCTTCTTTGGAAATGTTCAACAGACTGAAGAGGGTGGACTGGAGTTCCTCGCGGTGAATACGAATGCTGCCGCCGCCGATTTCGTGGCCGTTCAGCACCAGGTCATAGGCCTGGGCGCGCACGGCCAGCGGATCGGTGTGCAACAGCGCCAGGTCTTCTTCGCGGGGGCTGGTGAAGGGGTGATGCACGGCGTCGTAGCGTTTTTCTTCGTCGTTGTAAGCGAGCAGCGGAAAATCCGTGACCCAGGTGTAGGCGAAGCCGGGCTGTATCAGGTTCTGGCGTTTTCCGATTTCAAGCCGCAGGCGACCCAGGCTCTCGTTCACCACGTCCGGCTGGTCGCAGAGCAGGAAAATCACGTCGCCCGGCACCGCACCGGTTTCGCGCTTGAGGCCTTCGATTTCCGCCTCGCTCAAAAACTTGGTCACGGGGCTTTTCAGGCCATCGTTTTCCACCACAAACCAGGCCAAGCCCTTGGCCCGGAACTTTTTCACGAACTCTGTCAACTCGTCCATCACCTTGCGGCTGAACTGCTCGGCCCCTTCGGCCTTGAGCGCCTTGATGACGCCCCCCTGATCGAGCTGTTTGCGGAACTGCTGAAAGGCGGTTTCGGCAAACACTGGCGTGAGGTTTTTGAGCGTGAGGCCAAACCGCAGGTCCGGCGCGTCCAGGCCATACTGGTCCATGGCCTGGGCATAAGTCATGCGGGGATAGGGCCGCTTCAGTTCCACACCAAACGCCTCGGCGCAGGCGGCGCTCATGAACTGCTCCACCAGATTCATCACGTCGCCCGGCCGCACAAAACTCATCTCAAGGTCGATCTGGGTGAACTCCGGCTGGCGGTCGGCCCGCAGGTCTTCGTCGCGAAAACACTTCACGATCTGCACATACCGCTCCAGCCCCGCCACCATCAGCAACTGTTTGAACAACTGGGGGCTTTGGGGCAGCGCATAAAACGCACCGGGGTTCAGGCGGCTGGGCACCAGAAAATCCCGTGCGCCTTCGGGCGTGGATTTACCCAGCACGGGGGTTTCGATTTCGATGAAACCTTCTTCGTCCAACACCCTGCGCACGGCAGACAAAAACCGGTGGCGTTTGCGCAGCACCGCCTGCATTTCGGGTCGGCGCAGGTCCAGATAACGGTGTTTCAGCCGCAGTTTTTCGTCTTCGTCGCCTTCGCCGGTCACCAGCACCGGGGGAGTCTGACTGGTGTTGAGCACGGTGATGGCCTGGGCGAACACCTCGATGTGGCCGGTGCCCAGGTGTTCGTTGATGGCGTCCGGCTCCCGCGCACGCACCACGCCCTCCACCTCCAGGCAATACTCGGCCCGCAGGGTTTCGGCCACGCCGTGGGCCTGGGGGTTCACCTGGGGACTGGCCACCACTTGGGTCAGGCCCTCGCGGTCCCGCAGGTCCAGAAAAATCACGCCGCCGTGGTCGCGCCGCCGGTTGACCCAGCCGTGCAGCAAAACAGTCTTGCCAACGTCTTCGATTCGTAACTGATTGTTGTGGTGGGTCCGCTCACGCATGGAGGGCCACTATAAAAACAGGGGGGGAAGGCCACAAGCCGGAATCATTCCTGCCCTTTACCACTCGGCGCGTTGAGGCATAATGAAGCCCATGACAGCCCAGGCCGGAAAACGCATTCTGTTCATTGACGATGAAGCGGAAATCGTGGAAGTCGTGGGAGAGATGCTGTCGGGCGAGGGATATGCCTTTGAGGGCTTCACCAACGCCCAGGAGGGCCTGAAGCGCGCCAGAGAGGCC
>CAYJOG010000496.1:0-2538 GCA_964371695.1 uncultured bacterium | reverse complement strand
ATGCCCATTGGGGCATCTGGCCGAGCAAAGGCGATAGCGACACCGCCGCTACTCCAGTAGGGTTAACGGCTATGGACAGGGGCATCGCCGCTACTCACTTTGAGCCAACGGCAAATGGGGTGTGCCATCCGCAGGGAGCGGCATTATCCTTCGCCCATGGAAACGTTTGTGCCACCGTTGCCGCCGGAACTGGCCACACAGGGGCTGGTGTGGCCGGTGGTGTTGTGGGTGGAATACGACGGCGCGGATTTTGCCGGTTTTCAGCGTCAGGGTCACAAACCCACGGTGCAAAAGGCCCTGGAAGAAGCCCTGGCGCGGGTTCATGGCGGCAGGCCCGTGCCCGCTTTGTCGGCGGGGCGCACCGATTCGGGTGTCCATGCCCTGGCCATGCCGGTGATGGTGATGTTGCCCCGGCCCTGGGAGCCGGAACGTCTGAAGTTGGGGATCAACGCCTGCCTGCCCCCTGCTGTGGCGGTGGTGGATCTGAAGCCCGTGCAGGGTGACTTTCACCCCCGCCACGACGCCCGGCGCAAACGTTATGACTACCTGCTGATGACCCGCACCCATCGCCACCCCCTGCTGCGGGACCGCTGCTGGTTTCTGCACGACACGCTGGATGAAACCGCCGTGCGCGACGCCCTGAACCGCCTGAAGGGGCGGCACGATTTTCGCGCTTTTTGCACCGAGCGCGGCGATGAGCTGACCTTTGTGCGCGACCTGTCTGCGGCCCGCCTGAAAAGGGAAGGGGACCTGTGGCGCTTCAGTTTTGAGGCGAATGGTTTTTTATATCGCATGGTGCGCCGCCTGATGGGGGCGCTGGTGAACGTGGGGCGGGGCGAGCAACCCGCCGCCGCCATCAGCCGCGCCCTGCGTCACCCGCAGGACAGCCCCTTCATGCGCGTGGCCCCGCCCGGCGGCCTCACGCTGCAATGGGTGCGTTATGCCCCCAGGTGGTTTCTGTCCGAGGCCGTTGCCTATGAGTTGTCCGGTCGCGCCCCAGCCCTGCGGCAAAAACGTCAGGCGTGGCTTAAGAAGATGGAGAAGAAAAAATAGGGAGTCGGAAAAAGAAAAAAGCTCCCATCTTTTTCAGTCGCCCACTTTTTCCCCCACAATGAATCCCTGGCCCCATGAAGGACATCGCCCATTTCATCGAAGGTTTCGCCAAGTTCAAACAGGCGTATTTCAGCAGCGACAGCGGCCTGTTCGAGCAACTCAAGGAGAAACAAAGTCCCAAGGTGATGCTCATCGGCTGCTCGGACAGCCGCGTGGACCCGGCCCTGTTGCTGGGGGGGAAGCCCGGCGACCTGTTTGTGGTGCGCAACGTGGCCAATCTGGTGCCGCCCTATGAGCGCGACGGCCACTATCACGGGGTGAGCGCCGCGCTGGAATTTGCGGTGCGGGACCTGGACGTGGAACACATCGTGGTGCTGGGCCACAGCGATTGCGGGGGCATTCAGGCGCTCCTGGAGGGAAAAGCCGACCGGGAGTTTCTGGGCAAGTGGGTGCGCATGGCCGCCCCGGCCCGCAAAAAAGTGCTGGCCGAGCTGCCCGGCAAGTCCCAGGCTCTGCGGGCCCGGTCTCTGGAGCAGGCCGCCGTTTTGCTGTCCCTGAAAAACACGGCCACTTTTCCCTGGGTGAAAGACCGGGTGAAGCAGGGCACGCTGCACCTGCACGGCTGGCATTTTGATCTGAACAAAGGGGAACTGTGGGCCTATGACCCCGTTAAACGGGTTTTTAGCCGTCTCTGTAAACCCCTGATAGATCAAACATGAAGGTTTGATCGCCTGTTAATAAATTGCGCCATGTGCAACGCGGGCATGGATGCCCGCGCCCGAAAACCGGAGCTTTGAAAAAGCACAGGTTTTCGCCACGCCGAGGGGGTTTTGCCCCCGAAGGCGTTTGGTTTTTAAAGTCCAGGATGGACTTTAAAAACAGATTCTAAAGACAGGTCTTTTTTTGCCGTAGATAAGAACAGGGAACGACTCCCTGGAGGACCGCCATGGATCTGGGCCGCATTAATCCCAACAGCCTTTCACCGCTTCAGAGCGCCTTGCGGCTGCCTTCTTTGCCCCCTCAAACGGGCAATCAGGCCGTGCGGCGAGAGAGTGACCCCGCCCTCGAGACCGTGCTGGAGCGCACCCGCGCCTATAAGGTGCATATTGAGCAGCATCGTCTCACCGAGGTGGACATGAAGCTCACGGTGGGGGGCGGCGGCGGCGCCAAGGTGGACGGAACCACCGTGGCCCAGGCCAAAAACGACCCGGCGCTCTCAGAGCTTCACGCTGCCCTGGATGGTTTTGATTCTCTCACCGAAGACCAGCGCAACATGGTGCTGGCGGCGGGGTCGTTTCTCAAGGCCCGCGACCAGGAGGGTTACACCGCCCTGGTGGATTTCATCGGCAAGGCCAAGCAGCACGCGGCGGGCAACCCCGGCGGCGTGTTCACGCTTGAGTTCTCGTTTCACAGCCAGGACAGCCTGGTGGTGGATTATGTGGAAGAAGTGCGCGAGCGCGTGGCCGTGGCCCTGGGTGGAACGGC
>CAYJOG010000495.1:0-2541 GCA_964371695.1 uncultured bacterium | reverse complement strand
AAAATGGATTGAGAAAGGCCAGGAGGGCCTTTCTCAATAACCGGTCAGCTGGTCTCGGAGATTTTCCGGCCCTTGAAGTAGTCTTCCCACACCTTCAGGTTCACCGTGGGGTCTTCCATTTTCAGGCCCTGAAACTGCATCACGCCCACCAGCTTGCCGTTTTCATATTCGTGCAGGCCATAAAAAAGGTTGGCTTTGGGGTCGAAGAAAGCCTCCATTTTGGTGATGCCCCTGGCCTTTTTCAGGTCTTTGGGAATCATCACGAACTTCATGATGGTTTTGGGTTTGTTGACGTTTTTGAGGGTGAGCCAGCCGGTGGACTCGTTGAGTGCGTAGTCGCTTTCGGTGAACTGGGCGCTGGGCTGAAGCGTGACAACGCCGTCGTTGAAATAATGCTCGTACTGGTCCATCACCCGGTGGATGGCCACGTCGCGGATGGAGTAACCGCGGGTGTCGAGCATTTCGCGGTTGGGCTTGCGGTAAATCTCGTTGCGGCTGGCGATCATCATGATTTTCATGGCCGCCTTATAAAGGAAGGGCACGGGAATGACCGCGAATTTTTCGTTGGTGATGTAGGGGAACTTGATGGTGGCGTCGAAAAGGCCCAGGGGCTTGAGGGCCACGGATTGCAGGTTGGGGTGCAGCTTGCTGCGGGCAAAGGCCTCGGTGGGGCCAAGGGCGCGGCGTTTGTTGCCCCGGTCGTCAAACTCCCACGACTTGTAATGGCCAAAAGTGATAATGGTGCCCGGCACGTGTTTGAGCACCAGGCCCACGGCCTTGTTGATGATGGTGCCGCGCTCGGTGTCTTCCTTCAGAGATTTTTTGTAAGTGACCATGATGTGGTCGGGCGCGAGATATTTGAGGTTATAGATCCGGTAACGCCAGTCGGGCACCAGGGGCGGCTCGGTGGCGCGTTTTTCCGGCGGCACATAGGAGTGCTTCTCTTTGAACACCTTGATGAAGTGGGCGGTTTGAAACCCCCAGTTGAAGAGGTCGCAGGAAAAGGTCTTGGCGGTTTTGAAACGCGTCTTGAGTTTGATCCAGTGGTCGTAGGCCGGTTTGTTTTTCGGGTCCAGCGCGTGGGAGGGAGACGCGGCGAAACAGAATACCGCCGCCACTGCCAGCAGGGCGGTGCGAATGAATGAAGGCATGAAAAGGCTCCTGAACAAGAGTTGGGGCGTGATTTTATCACGGGGCGTGAATGGGCACGCAGCACGGGATAAAAACTTTGGCCATTGCAGGACAGACGCGCTTTTCTTAAACTCTTTGCCTCAGACAGTTAGGCCAGGTAGCTCAGTCGGTAGAGCAGAGGACTGAAAATCCTCGTGTCGGGGGTTCGATTCCCTCCCTGGCCACGAAGTGGTCAGGGAGAGAATCGAAGGAAGCGCCCGGCGCATAGCGCTGAGCGCCATGGATGGCGCGAAAGGGCGCGACCCTGCCTGGCTGGCCAAGCCAGGATGGCGAGGCCACGAAGGGCGATTCCCTCCCCTCGCTCATCCACCCTACCCGGCAACATTGTCCCCTCTCCCCTTTATGGGGAGAGGGTGGCGCGTACGTAGGGCGGGCGCCCCCGCCCGCCTGAGCGCGAAGCGCGAAACTGCCGGGTGAGGGGTTCTTCATAAAATAACAATGGACCTCTGGCCAACTTGTGCCGTGAAGCCAGACAAAAATCACAGCGTCTTCGACTTTTTTGGGAACAACCCTTGAACAAACCGGTTTAACCACACAACAGGTCCGCCACTTGTGCTTTTTTTCGCAATCCCTCATTTCACACCACACCTTCATCACATCAAGCAGCCTGTTCAAAACAGGCTCGTATATGGTTTTTCACATACTTCCCATGACTGTTTCCACTGCTGTTTTCTTTTAACCTTATAAAAAAGGAAGAGCAGGGTGTTGATAAACACCCTGTTGGTGCATGTTGCCTGTTTGTGTCTTTTGTGTGGGTTGGTAAACTGGTCGCCCATGTCTAAAGACAAACCCTTGTTTACCTGTGAAATTGACCGTCAGGAGCTTCTCAAGCTGATTCAGGCTGCGGGCAAAGCCATGCCGGGTAAAGCGCTGGTGGCGCTTCTGGACAGTCTGAAACTGGATTGCTCTGACAAGGGCATCAGGGTGACGGGTTATGACCTTTCTTTTGCCATTGTGGCCTCGAGCGTGACGGAAACCATCTCGCGGGCAGAGGGTTCCTGCGAAGTGCTTACCAAGCGGGACCGTTTGCAGGAGGTGTTGGGGTCGCTGGTTGTGGAAAAAGTGTTGCTGAGTGTGGGGGCGGATTACACCATTGAGGTGGCGGACCCCTCCCGGCCACAAAAAACCTTTTTCCGCTTCACGGGTCAGGCGGCTTCGGAATATCCCTCGGTGCAGGCGCATAAAGAAGTGGTCTACCCGGCCATGACGTTTGATGCCTTATTTCTTAAAAAGCTGATCAACCGGACACGCTTCTCATCGGCATATAACGATGTTCGTTTATATTTTAACGGAATTTATTTCCATGCTGCCGCTGAAAAAGTGACTGTGGTGGGCACGGACGGTTTTCGT
>CAYJOG010000494.1:0-2556 GCA_964371695.1 uncultured bacterium | reverse complement strand
GTATAGAGGTGGGTGTATTGCAGCGTCTGTTTGCAGATGAGCCTCACACGACTTTTGAGCAGGGGAATGTCCTCCACCCGGCTGAGGGGCTGGTTGAACGGGGGCACATCGGCCCGCTGAAACTCCACCGCCACGCTCACCCGTGGCTCGGTGGCGTTGTGGCTGGCGTGAGAGCCCCAGTGCATCACCGACTGGTTCCACATGAACACCGTGCCCGGCTCGGCGGGCAGGGCGCGGATGTCTTGATAGGCAAACCCAATTTTCCGTTCGTTTTCAGTGTTGTAGGTGGGGTCGCGGTGGGCCGGCACCAGATACATGCAGCCGTTCAGCGGCGTGGCGCGGCTGAGGGAT
The DNA here is from genome assembly GCA_964371695.1 of uncultured bacterium. GTDB lineage: Bacteria > CAYJOG01 > CAYJOG01 > CAYJOG01 > CAYJOG01 > CAYJOG01. Next base: position 2,205 of record CAYJOG010000494.1, on the reverse strand, counting down.
ATCCAGATGGTGACGGACTTCGGGCGGCCATCTTCAAACAGGGCAATGCGCCCTTTGTCCCGGTGGGGCACAAAACCGCTTTCTTCCTTTTTGGGGTCAATGTGCCAGATCCAGAAATCCGGCAGGCGGTAAAAATCCTCGTGCATCACGGTGGCGATGAGTTTTCCCAGCCGCAGGAACAACAACCAGAACTCGTCATACATAAACCCAAACGGCGACATCCAGCCTTCTTCCACCAGTTTCACCACGGCGCGACGCAGGTTGTCTGTGCCCAGCAACTCTGCCATGGGGGGCAACTGGAAATACCCTTCCTTGAGCAGCAAAAGCCGCCAGCGGCGCAGGTCTTTGGCGTCAAAATCCATGTGCTCCGTGCCGTGGATCAGATCGAGGTCTTCGATGTGCATCCAGGGGCACAGCGACAACCAGTAGTCTTTTGAAAAAGCCGCTGCGTTGACGACTTGGGAATATTCTTCTGGCGACATCGCTGAATTGTACGATGAAGGAATCCGATTTTCGCCATTGACACCGGCCCCCACGCTGGAATGATGTTCCAGTCATTACCCGAACTTTTTGCAGTTGCTGGAGGCAGACGATGCTCAAACACACCTTTTCTCTTTCGTTGCTGGGGCTGGGCGCAGCCTTGCTGCTTGGCGCACCCGCCCGCGCTTCGGTCACAGACTGCCAGGCCGTGCCCACCCACAGCGGCCCCCTCAGCGGCAAGCTGGACACCGCCACCCAGGTGTGCGGCTACAAGGGTGTGCCCTTCGCCGCCCCCCCCGTGGGGCCGCTGCGGCTGAAGCTGCCCCAGGAACCCACCCCCTGGAAGGAACCGCTGCCTGCGCTCAAGTTCGACAAAGGCTGCTGGCGGTTCCCCATCAGTTTTCCCATGCGCCCCGTGCCGGTGGGAGACGAAGACTGCCTGCACCTGAACGTGTGGCACCCCGCCAAAAATGACGGCAAAAAACGGCCCGTGATGTTCTGGATTCACGGCGGCGGATTTGTCACCGGCGAAGGCGGCAGCGATTTTTATGACGGCACGCGGCTGGTGAACCAGGGCGACGTGGTGGTGGTCACCATCAACTACCGCCTGGGGCCCTTTGGGTTTCTCAATCACCCCGCCATTGTCAAAGAGGCCGACAGCGCCCCCAACCTGGCGTTTTACGACATGCTTTTTGCCCTGCAATGGGTGCAGAAAAACATCGGCGAGTTTGGCGGCGACAAAAACAACGTGACAATTTTTGGGGAGTCCGCCGGGGGCATCAGCGTGGCTGCCCTCATGCTCAGCCCGCTGGCCAAGGGCCTGTTTCACAAAGCCATCAACCAGAGCGGCCCCCTGGCCATGATGCAGACCGATCTGTCGGAGGGCCTGAAAGAAGGCGAACTGCTGGCCCAGACCGTGGGCTGCACCAACCCCGCCGAGGCCCCCGCCTGCCTGCGCAAACTCAGCGCCCGCGACCTGTTCATGAAGGCCCCGTCGTCTTTCAAACTGGCCTCGCCCACCAAACCCACGGGCCCCAGCTTTCGCTACGGCCCGGTGGTGGACGGCAAAATCCTGCCCGCCCACTCCCACAAACTGTTCGAGCAGGGCAAGTTCGCCGATGTGCCCACGTTGATTGGCAACACCAAAGACGAAATGGCCCTGTTCCTCATGGGCAAGGCCCTGGACACCAAAGAGCAGGCCCTGGCCATGGTGAACGACAACAAGGAAACCCTCAAAACCCTGCTGAATCTGGACTTTGACATGGAGAAGTTCATTGGCCTGTACGACTTCAAGAATTTCCCCACCGTGCGCGACGCAGCGGTGCAGGCCAGCACGGACCTCGCGTTCCGCTGCCCCGCCCGCATGAACGCCGGCCAACTGGCCCGCAAAAACAAGCAGGTGTTCGTTTATGAATATCCCGACGGCCCGGCGGACAAAGGCACCTTTGGCCTGTTGGGAGCGTTTCACGGCAGCGAACTGCCTTTTGTATTCGGCGTGTTCGACTTTCTGGGCTTCAAGTTTGACAACCCCCGCAACCGGGCCATTTCCGACAAGGCCATCGCCCTGTGGACCTCCTTTGCCCACGACGGACAACCCAAAGCCAAGGATCTGCCCGAGTGGAAACCCTACTCCGAAGACAAACCCAACGGCTTTTTCATCGGCGTCACGCCCCGCGCCGAGGAACTGAAACCCCGCCCCGGCTGTGGTTATCTCAAGGATTTCCT
>CAYJOG010000493.1:0-2558 GCA_964371695.1 uncultured bacterium | reverse complement strand
AGCCTGCTTAAAATCAGACCATGTTCCACATGCCCTAATTTTAAAACAGGCTCTTACAAACCACCCACCACCAACTTCCCCCCCCTTGCGGGAATGACGCCGGGGGATGTGGGTTTTTGTTTATGTTTACCCCGGCGCTGTTGCGCCCGCCGCCTGTCCCCGTCATTTTGAATCGGGCAACCCATGGAGCAGAACCAAACACCTGCAACAAAGCTGTCAAAATCAGTTCGAGTTGGTACTTCTTGATTTTCGTTTTGTAACAAGATAACCTTATCCTTGAATCTGAATCGGCCCACGGGGCTTCAACGAGGTGACTCCATTGACCACACCGACCTCCCCTCCAGCGCGGGGCAGCCACCAGATTGTGAACGGCGCGCTCGTAAGAGCGCACGCTTACATCGCCCTGTTGGGCCTGCTGGTGCCGCTGTTCATCGCGCTCATTCTTTCCATCAAGATGCACAACCCCGAGTTTCTGGGCAAGAGTGAATACCTCACTTTCGGACGCATCCGCATCTTTCACACCCTGGGGGCCATTTTTGGCTGGATCAGCGTGAGCTTCCTGTCCATCCTTTATTACTGCGTGCCCAAGCTGGCGCGGCGGCCGCTGATGAGCGAGCCGTTGGCCTGGGTGTCGCTGGCGCTTTATGGCGTCACGCTCATCGGCGGCCTCGCGAGCATTCTCATGGGCCACATTCAGGGCATTGAATACCACGAGTTCGAGTGGTGGATTGACATTCCCTTTGCCCTGGCCTTTGTGCTGGTCACGGTGAACATTCTGGGCACCTTCATCCTCAGCCCGCAAAAGAATCTCTACGTGGCCTCGTGGTATTTCATCCTGGGCTTCATCTTTACGGCGCTCAACTTCGTGATGGGTGGCACACTGCCCGCCTTCGTGATTCCCGGCGCGGCGGGGGCAGAGCTGACGGGCCTGTGGATTCACAACGCCGTGGGCCTGTGGGTGACCCCCATCGGCGTGGGCATCATGTATTACTTCCTGCCGGCCAACCTCAAAAAACCCATCTTCAGCCACTCCCTGTCGCTGCTGGGTTTCTGGACACTGGCGTTTTTCTATCCCCTGGGCGGCAGCCACCACTACTACTTCAGCCCCGTGCCCCGGTTCATCCAGATGCTCGCGGTGCCCCTCACGGGCACATTGCTCATTGTGGTGATCACGGTGATCTGGAACTGGGTGGGCACCATGAAGAACGGCTGGAAGTATCTGCAAGACAACATCAGCCTGCGGTTTTTGGTGGCGGGCATGTTCGGTTACATGCTCACCTGCACCCAGGGGCCGCTGCACAACAACCTGTTCATGCAGCCCATCATCCACTTCACCGACTGGATCGTGGCCCACGCCCACATCCCCATGATCGCCGTGTTCAGCATGTGGATCATCGGAGCCTATTACTACATCTGGCCCAAGGTCACGGGCAAACCCATTTACAGCAAAAAACTGGCGGAGTGGAGCTTCTGGCTGCTGTTTCTGGGGTTTTATTTCGGTTACTTCATCCCGGTCACCTGTTCGGGTCTGATTCAGGGATATTTCTGGGAATCCGGCGCGCCTTTCATCGAATCGGTGCGGGCCAGCCGGTCTATCTGGGTTTTCCGCACCATCGGCGGCTCGGTGATTTATGCGGGCTTTGTGTGTCTGGCGGCCAACATGGCGCTCACGGCGCTTAAACCGGCCCGCACACCCGCCACCGGCGCGTTGATCAACCCGGCGGAGGTGGTGGCATGAGCGCGAACAGCAACAATCCCCTGGAAAAATTCGGCGCGGTGTTCCTGATTTCAGGCGTGGTGTTTTTTCTCATCTCCCTGTTTGGCATGGGCCTCAGCGGCTGGCTGGCCATCAAGGACAAACCCGTGGACGCGATTCTGCGCGACGCGCAGTTCCCCAAAGATGAAGAAGGCAAAAAGCTGCTGGCCAGCGAACAGCGGGGGCGGCATCAGTTCATGAGCCAGGGCTGCCTGCACTGCCACAGCCAGTTTGTGCGCCCCACCGCCAACGAGGCCATGCGTTATGGCCCCCCCAGCCAGGATATCGAAAGCCGTTATGAAATCCCCCATCTGTTTGGCACCCGCCGTGTGGGGCCAGACTTGGCGCGGGAAGGTTTCAAACGCCCCGACGACTGGCACTTTGCCCACCTCTACAACCCCCGCATCACCGTGCCCGACAGCAACATGCCGGGTTATTCGTGGCTGTTTGAAGTGGACGGCAAATCGTTCAAACCCAAGCAGAAGGCCGTTGATCTGGTCAACTACCTGCAAAGCCTGGGCCGCCTGAAACGCGACAAGATGAAACAGGCCGCCGATGACCATTACGCCGGTGAAAACCTGGCCTCGGTGGGCATCCCGCAAGACGCCGAAATGCGCGACATCCTCCTCAAGCGCGGTCAGGAACTGTTTGGCGAAAACTGCTCAGGCTGCCACGGCGACACGGCTGATGGCCAGAGCACGGCCAAACCTTTTCTCACCCCCAGGGCGCAAAATCTGGCAGGCAGCGAGTGGAACCCTGGTTATGTGTTGCAGGTGCTCGCCACCGGCGTGCCGGGCACCTC
>CAYJOG010000492.1:0-2567 GCA_964371695.1 uncultured bacterium | reverse complement strand
AAGGCCATTAAAACCAATGAACATTCCTGCTGTTTTGAATGTTCATTGGTATAAGCCGGATAAACCCCTACCGCCTCACCGTGATCATCAGGCCGCCCTGGCTGGTGTCGGCGCTGCCGGTGAGGGCGGTGGCCGAGGAGAAACTCCCCACAAATCCCCCGCTTCCGTAATAACCGCAATACTCGCCGGTTTCGCAATACGCGCCGTCGCTGTCGGCGTCTTCTTCGGCAATCAGTTTGATGGCTGCGCCCACGGGCAGGCCCCCCACCGCAAAACCATAACCGGGCTGGCTCACCGCTGCCGTGGCCAGTGTGCCGCCGCCGGTGTCCAGCGCCCGCACGCGCCACGCGCCCGATTTGCTGGCGCTCACCGCCCAGGTCACCGTGCCCACCGAGGTGACCAGCGACACCGTGGCCGTGTGGCTGCCGGTGGTCATGGCCTGCCGGTTGACGGTGGCGGTGAGTTGCAGGGTGGGCACCGACTGGCCGTCCACCAGCACGTTGCTTTTCACGGCGGCAGCCGACAGCCAGTTGCCGCCGCTTTGTGTGGTGGCGGTGGGGGTGGAAAAAGTGAAATCATCCTGATGAATGTGCTGCACCAGACTCACCAGACTGGTGGTGTCCGCGCCGAAATCCAGGGCGGATTTATCCGCCACCGGCGCAGGGCTGGCGGGGCTGAGGCCCTTTGCCGCCATCACGGCCTTATAGGCGTCCACCAGGCCGTATCCATAGTCGTTGTCCGCACCCGCAGCACCCAGGTCTTCGCTGGTTTGCCGCAGCAGGTCAAAAACCTGTGACGTGGTGAGGTTGGGGTTGACGGTTTTCATGAGGGCCACCACACCGCTCACGTGGGGTGTGGCCTGACTGGTGCCGTTCATGCCGCCGGTGAAGGGGGTTTGATCGGTGGTGCTGATGATGTCGTTGCTGCTGCCGCCGGGGGCCACAAAACCCCAGCCCCCCAGCAGGTGACGGTTGCTGTAGGCCGCCCGCTGTTTCTGGTTGTTCACCGCGCCCACCGCCAACACGTTCTGGCACTTGGCGGGGGCGTCCAGTTCGGCGCTGGTGGCGCTGTTGCCCGCGGCGGCCAGCAACACCGCGCCTGCGGCGGTGAGTTCGTTGATGGCTGCCTGTTCATCGGGATAACAACTGTCTTCACCGCCGAGGGAAAGATTCAGCACCCTGGCCGGATTGGGGTTCACGGTCATGCCGCTTACGGAAAGCCCCGCGCCCCAGCGGATGGCCGCCACCTCGTCATCCACCGACCCCAGCGTGAGCGACGCGCCCCCCAGCACCCGCAGGGGCAAAATGTCGCAGCGGGGGCAGATGCCCGCCACACCCGCGCCGTTGTCGGTGGCCGCCCCCAATATGCCCGTGACGTGTGTGCCGTGGGAAAAATCGCTGGTGCGCAGGCCGGCGCTGGTGTCTTCGGGGTTGCTGTCGCGCCCGCTGCCGTCTTCGGCGATGGTGGGGTCGGTGACAAAGTCATAACCCGCCAGCAGCCTGCCGCTGAACTCACTCTGGGCGCTGAAAATACCCGTGTCCACCACCGCCACGTTCACGCCGCCCAAAGTCACGCTGCGGGCCTGGGGCAGGCGGATCATGGCCATGTTCCACTGCTGGGCGGCATAGAGCGAATCAGTGGGCGCGGCGCGGGCATAACGCACACCGTTGGGGTGGGCATAAGCCACGCCCGGCAGCGCCAGCAGGGCGCGACAGGCCGCAGCCGCCGTCTGTTTGAGTTGTGCGCCCAGCGCCGAAGAAACCAGCGGTGACACCGTGCCCGCCTGGGGCAGCTTCAGCAGAAAACGTTCCGGCAACTGGCTGGGAAAAACACTGAACCCCAGGCCCTGGGCCAGCTCCAGCACCGGCGCGGCCAGCGTGCCGGGCTTAAGACGCAGGATGAGTTCGCCGGGCCATACTTCGGCGGCGTCACAATAAGCATCCAGCGGCAGCGTTGCGGGCCAATCTGGCAGGGGCAGTGGTTGTGAAACAAAAGGTGTGCTGAGCGACAGCGCCAGTTCGCGGGCTTGGGCCGCCAGCGCCTCGGCCTGAGCCTGCAACGACGGCGCGGAGGAAGCGGCCCGTGCCGCACGGGTGGCGCTGATGACCCCACGGGGCGTGTTGGGGTCCAGCAGCAGTTCGCCATAAAGCCGGAAAAGGCCGCTAACGCCACACAGGCCAGCGGTGTCGCTGCCGGTGAGAAAAACCTGCTGCAACAGCGCCATGTCTCCCACGGTGGGGGTGGCCCCGCCCTGACCGTCATAGTTGCAGCCGCCACTGGCGCACACCCCCGTGGCGTCCACGCCGGTGGTGATGACCGTGCCAAGGGCAGTGAGGTCTGCCTGCACCGGCTGGCCGCTGCCGCCCCCCGCCACGCGGCAGTTCATGGCCAGCGCGCAAGGGGCCGACAGAAGTAAAAAGAAGAAGACAAAAAAACCAGGACGCAGTTTCAAAACCATCTCAATAAGGCTAGCAGGGTGTTGATAAGCACCCTGAAAAATCCATGAGTTTGCGAGGAGTCATTCCAGATGCCCATTGGGGCATCTGGCCGAGCAAAGGCGATAGCGG
>CAYJOG010000491.1:0-2572 GCA_964371695.1 uncultured bacterium | reverse complement strand
CCCCAGCCCTGGGTGAGCCACATCAGCGGCGCAAGAAAAACCAGCAGCACCCCCAGCACCAACAGGGCGGGCACGGCAAAAAACAGATCCATGGTGCGTTTCATGCCCCGCTGGCGCATGTTCATGGGAATGGCCCTGAGCGGCATCACCGGCAGGTCGCCCAACACACGAAAGGCCCCCAGGCCCATCATGCAGTCGCTCAGTTGCGGGGCCAGCAGAATGTCCAGGCCCGGTTCGTCCACCAGTCCGGCCTTGAGCCAGCCGCCCACCACCGGGCACTCGCGGGGAGCCACCAGCGCCGTGCGGCCACCAGCCAGTTTGCTGGCACGGATGTGCTCTGGCGTGGCCTCGGCGATGGGGATTTCCCGAATGCTTTCCAGTTGCATGTCCTGCCAGCTTTCCAGCACCGGCACCCCCACACACAACAATCGCAGCGGCCCCAGCGAGCGCCGCACCCACACCAGCACCACCACGCGGCTCATCCACACCAGCAGGGCCGTGAGAAAAAAGTTCACCCCCACCACGCTGCGGGGAAAAGCGAAATCGCGGCTGAAAAACGCCACGGCCATCACACCCACGCTGGCCAGGAAAGACCCCCAGGCACTCAGCAGCCCCAGGCCCAGGGCCGTTTGTTCTTCGGGGTTGTCATAAAGCCCGGCCAGTTGAAACACCATCACCTTGAGCAGGCTGATGCTCCACCACACGTGCAGCCAGGCGTTGAAGTTGCGCGCCGGCACATGCCCCAGGCCAAACACCACCAGAAACGAAAGGTAGACCGTGAGGTTGACCAGCAGCACGTCGGCCACCAGCAACAACACAAATCGGGCAAGGGTCCAGTCACGTTTCATGAACTGGCCGCCATGGTAAACAATTTTCCCGGTGCGTTAGAGCGTTTTCGGAAATGGTCGCAAAAAGTGAGGCGGTCCTTCACCTCTCCCCTTGAGGGAGAGGTCGGATGGCTTGGCCTCAAAAGGCCAATCCATCCGGGTAATGGGCGCGGGTGGTCTTTTGGGGCTGCGGCAGCATATTGATGCTGCCGGGCGCGCCCAGCGGCACGACAGTGCCGGGGTTCAAACAAAAAGCATAAACAACTGTTTGGTTTTTTGTTTTTGAACAAACCCCTCACCCCAACCCTCTCCCTCAAGGGGAGAGGGAGTGGGCATTGCCCTGTATGAGCCTCCGATGGGGGCTCCATCTCCATCAATTCCAAAAACACCTTTATCAACACGCGCTCACGCCACACCCGCCCGCAACTCTCCCACCACCTGCACCACCGCCTGGGCTGCGGTGTGAATCTGCGCCAATGTGTTGCCGTGTCCCAGGCTGAGGCGCAGCGCCCCCCAGGGGATACGCTCGTCCAGACCCAGGGCGCGGATCACCGGACTGAGTTCGCGCCTGCCACTGCTGCACGCGCTGCCCGCGCTGATGTAAACCCCCTGCTGGCTCAGGCGGCGCACCACGTCTGGCCCCTTCACCTGGGGAATGCTCACCGAAAGCGTGCCCGGCAGCGTGTGGGTTGGGTCGCCGTTCTGCACAATGCCCGATATGCCGTCCTGCAACGCGGCCCACAGGGCCTGTCGCAGTTGCAGCAGGTGATCTTTCGCGTTTGCGTCGGATTGCAACGCGGCGGCCTCGCCCAGGCCCACAATGCCCGGCGTGTTTTCGGTGCCGGAGCGCAAACCCCGCTCCTGGCCTCCACCATGGATCATCGGCGGCAGCGCCAGCGCAGGCGACGCCACCAGCGCCCCCACCCCCTTGGGGCCATAAAACTTGTGAGCACTGATGGCCAGGGTGACATGAGGCAACCGCAGGGCGTCTGGCAGCGGACCCTTGCCAAAAAGCTGCACCGAGTCGCAGTGAAAGAGAATCCGTTTTTCGCCGCACAGGGCGCTGATCTCGCTCACCGGCTGCACCACGCCGGTTTCGTTGTTGGCGGCCATCAGGCACACCAGCACGGTGTGGGGCGTGAGCGCGGCGGCCACTTCGGCGGGGTTCACACGACCACAGCAGCCCACGCCCAACCACGTCACGCTGGCCCCGTGGTTTTGTTCCAGATACTCCACCGTGCGCCGCACCGAGGAATGCTCGATGCTGCTGCAAACGATGTGCCGCTGCGCCCCTTTGGCTCCCCAGAAAGCGCCCAGCACCGCCAGATTGTTGGACTCGGTGCCCCCGCCGGTGAACACCACGCTTTCGGCGGACACCCCCAAAGCAGCAGCGGCTTTTTCCCGTGCGGACTCAATGGCGTAACGGGCGTTCACACCCAGGGCGTGAATGCTGCTGGGGTTGCCAAACCCTTCGGAAAACCACGGGGCCATGGCCGCCATCACCTTGGGGTGCGTGGGCGTGGTGGCGTTGTGGTCCAGATAAATGCCGCCGCCGGAAGGCATCAGTCCACCGGCCTCGCCGCCGTGTGATTGGTTTTGTGGGCCCGGCCGTTTTTGACACTCATACCGATTCCAATTCCAGACAGCAGGAATTGGAATCTTTTATTTGGCCTTGCCATTCGTCGTGAACGGCTGCGGCCCGGCGCGGCGCAGGCAAAGCCCGCTTGCGCCGCACCCCACAGGAT
>CAYJOG010000490.1:0-2575 GCA_964371695.1 uncultured bacterium | reverse complement strand
GCCATGCACAGGGGGTCCGGGGGAACCGCTGTTCCCCCGGCAGGGGTTCGGGGACGGAGTCCCCGTGGTGAGAAAAAGCTGGAAATCAAACTTCGCCTTGTGGCCGCCGCCGCTTGTTTGATATGTTTGCCCCATGCCTTTTCTCAAACGTTTGTGGACTCTCATCCTGTCGGGTGTGCTGGCCGGTGTTCTGCCGGCATTGGCCGATGAAAACCGGCCCGTGCATGTCACCGGAGACACCGCCTCGCACGGTTATCTCATTTTTGATGACATCGCCCGCGTGAAAGAGGTGCGGGTGTTTCCGCCCAATCCGGCGCCGGACGAGTGGATCACCTTCACCGCCAAAGTGACACCGCCAGAGCGCGGCAGTGCGCTGCCGGTGAAAAACGTGACGGTGCGCTGGCGGCCAGTGGGGGAAAAACCCTGGCGTGAACTGACCATGACGGCCACGCTCACCGACCCCACCTTTTACATGGCCCATTTGCCGCCCCAGGGGGCCGATTTTGAATATGCCCTACGGGTGGAAGACGCCGCTGGGCATGTGTTGCAGGATGCCCCGGTTTACAGCGGCGCGTTTCCAGATTTTTCCGCTCCCGAAGCGGTGACCGCGCTGGACGCGGACGACGCGCCCCTGGAGGTGCCCGATGACCTGGACATTGTCACCACCACAGTGGCCCGCACCGAAAAACACCTGCTGGTGGACCTGAGCGTGGCAGGCAAGATCAACAAGGGGCGGGTGGCCCCGGCGAACTTTCACCTCTATGCGTGTTTTCTGGTGAACCGCTCCATTCATCAGGGGCTGGCCGACATTCTGGACGTGCCCGCGTTCATTTACGCACCGCTGCTGAACGCCGTCATCCCCTTCAAAAACGGTCTCTATTCCTTCAGCAAGATTGACAGCATCGAGGCCCTGGGCAAGTCGCGCATTGATCACCCGGAGATGAAACACATGGCCAGTGGTTCGCACCTGAGCATGCAGATTCCTTTTGAACTGCTGGGGAAAAATCCCCAGGGGCTGTTTGAGGTGGGGTGTTTCACCGGTGCGGTGGACGACATGGCCAAACCCAATCCGCTGCCCCGCGAGATGGGGCCTTATGTGTTTTTGCAGCAGGCCCAGCACCGGGTGAAGATTGACACCGCGCCCAAACCCGCGCCCCTCAAGGCCGGTGTGGCCTGGGTGGACGTGACACCGCCCATCGGCACGCCCCTGGGGGGTTACACGGGGCGCGGCGGGCGGCCTTCCACCGGTGTGGATTCGCCGGTGAAGGCCTTTGCGCTGGACCTGGAATCGGGCGGGCGTGAACACGTGCTGGTGTCGGTGGACATCGTGCTGTTCACCCACGACATGTTCGAAAAAGTGGTGCGCAAAGTCGAGGCCGCCACGGGCCTGGGGCGTTATCAGATTTCCATCGCCGCCACCCACACCCACAACGGCAGCGGGGCGTTTCACCCCATGCCCGCCATCATCACCGGGCGGTATAACCCGGCGGTGCAGGCGGCGTTGGTGGAGAAGGTGGCCCAGGCCATCCTCAAGGCCCACAAGGCCAAAAAACCGGCGCGCCTGGGCTGGGGCGTGGCCACGGTGGACATGACCAACAACCGGGTGGTGAAAGACGGCCCGGAGGACCACCAACTCACGGTGATTCGTGTGGATGACATCAAGGGCAAACCCATGGCGGTGTTGTTCAACTACGGCACGCACCCCACCAGCATCAACATGAACTACAAGTTTTCGCCCGACTTTCCCGGTGTGGCGCGGGGATATGTCGAAAAAGCCTGGCCCGGCGCCCAGGGCATTTTCATCAATGCCGCCCAGGGCGATCAGTCTCCACGGGGACTGGGGGATGAATACGTTGGCGACAGCATGGGCAAACAGGTGGTGGCGCTCACCAAAACCATCCAGACCAGCCCGGACATCCGCCTGGGCGCAACGTGGTCAAAAATGCTCCTGAGCGAAACCCGGCAATACGAATCCCTCATGCAGGCGCTGCGCATCAACGACCTGGGGCTGCTCACCATTCCGGGCGAGCTTTTTTCTCAGCCGGGCCAGGAGGTGAAGGCGTTTGGCAAGACCCTGGGATTTAAGGAAGTGGCGCTCCTGGGCCTCACCAGCGACACCATCGGCTACATCGTGCCCAAACCGCAATATCACAAGCGCCCCTATGAAACCATGTTCTGCCTGTTTGGTGATGGCGAAGCGGATTTCCTCACCAACCTGGGGCGGCGCTTGCTGGAGCGGCTTGGCAAGCAGTGATCACGCTTTTTCAACCAGGCATTTCAAGAGGAGTAGGCGCGGTGTCCGCACCGCGCATGACGTAAACGGCGATGGGGGCGTCGCCGCAACGCGTAAAAATTTAACCTACTTCCCCGCCACCATCATCTGCGTGACACGCAGTGTGGGCACGCGCAGGGTGGTGTCGGGGCGGGCGTCGTCGGCGATGAGGTCAATGTTGCAGAGGATTTCCTGCAGCCGCCCGGCGATGGTGACGTTGGCCACCGGCTCCGCCAGTTTGCCCTTGCGGATGCGCCGCCCATAGGCCCCCAGGCTGAACTCGCCGGTGACGGGGTTCACGCC
>CAYJOG010000489.1:0-2579 GCA_964371695.1 uncultured bacterium | reverse complement strand
CGCGGTCTGCCCTCTCCCTCAGGGAGAGGGCAAAAAACCCCACTACTTTTCCCGTGTCAATGCAGAAACCGCTCTAATCCTCCGGGCCGACTTTTTTCATCCAGATGTCGCCCACGGCGGTGAGCGCGGCGAGGTTCACGATTTCCTCCACCGTGGCGTTGCGCTGCAAAATGTTCACCGGTTTGCGCATGCCCACCAGCAGCGGGCCGATCACCGTGGCGTCGGCGAACTTCTGGGCCAGCTTGAAAGCGATGTTGCCTGTCTGCGCGTTGGGAAACACCAGAATGTTGGCACGGCGGGTGAGTTTGCTGAAGGGGAACTGGGTGCGCAGATAAAACTCGTCAATGGCCACGTCAGCCTGCATTTCGCCGTCCACTTCCAGGTCGGGGAACTCCTCCTGCACCAGCTTCATGGCGCGGCGCACCTTCAGGGCCTTGTCGTGGGCCACGCTGCCAAAGTTGCTGAAGCTGATCATGGCCACGCGGGCGTCAAACCCCAGGCGGCGGATGGTGCGCACGGCGTTGATGGCGGTCTGGGCCAGGTTTTCGGTGTTCAGGTCAATGTTCACCGAGCAGTCGGTGAAGAAAAAGGTTTTCTGTTTGTGTACCAGAATGTCCAGGCCGCTGATGAGTTTGGCGTCTTCGGCCATCTTGATGATCTGCAAAGCGGGCATGAGGGCCTCGCCATAGGGCATGTCCAGGCCGCTCAGATAACCGTCAATCTTGCCCGTGTTCAAGAGCAGCGCGCACAGATAACCCGGCATCGCCAAGCGCACGTGGGCGCGGCTCATGGTCAGGCCCTTGCGCTGGCGCAGGGCGTAATACTCCTCGGCCAGTTCGTCCTGAAACTCGTTGTCGTGGGGGTCGATGATTTCCACGCCGTGCAGGTGCTCCAGGCACAGCTCGGTGATTTTGGCCTCGATGGTTTTGCGATCGCCCACCAGCACGGGCTTGAGGATATGCTCCTGCATCAGCACGTCGGCGGCGCGCAGCACGCGTTCGTCTTCGCCCTCTGAAAAGGCAATGCGTTTTTTGTGGCGGCGGGCTTCGTTGAACACGCGGTCCACAAAAAGCAGGCTGCGGTGCTGCAACCGCTGAAGGGTTTTTTTGTAAACCTCGATGTCCACCTTCTGCTGGGCCACGCCGGTGTCCATGGCCGCCTGGGCCACCGCCGGGGCCACCCAATACACCACGCGGGGGTCAAAGGGTTTGGGAATGATGTAGCCGGGGCCAAAGCGCAGGTCTTCGCTTTCATAAGCGGCCTTGACCTCTTTGGGCACTTCCTCTTTGGCCAGCTTGGCCAGGGCCTGGGCGGCGGCGATTTTCATGGCCTCGTTGATGGTGGTGGCCCGCACGTCCAGCGCGCCGCGAAAGATAAACGGAAACCCCAGCACGTTGTTGACCTGGTTGGGGTAATCGCTGCGGCCCGTGGCGAAGATGAGGTCGTCGCGGGCGGCCATGGCTTCTTCATAAGAAATCTCCGGGTCGGGGTTGGCCATGGCGAACACGATGGGGCCTGGGGCCATGCTCTTGACCATTTCCTGCGTCACGTTGCCTTTCACACTCACGCCGATGAACGCGTCCGCGCCCTGCATGGCGTCTGAGAGCGTGCGGGCCTTGGTATCCTGGGCGAACTCCTCTTTATATTTGTTCATGCCTTCTTTGCGGCCCTTGTAGCACACGCCTTTGGTGTCCACCAAAAAGACGTTTTCGCGCCTCACGCCCATGGCCACCATCAGGCGGGCCGAGCCGATGCCCGCCGCCCCCGCGCCGCAGATGACGACTTTGAGGTCGGCGATGGCCTTGCCCCTGATTTCCACCGCATTGAACAGACCCGCCGCACACACAATGGCCGTGCCGTGCTGGTCGTCGTGAAACACCGGAATCGCCATTTCCTTTTGCAGGCGATCCTCGATTTCAAAACAGGCGGGTGCGGCGATGTCCTCCAGGTTGATGCCCCCAAAGGTCGGCTCCATGGCCTTGATGATCTCCACGATTTTGTTGGCGTCCTGGGTGTTCAGCTCGATGTCGAACACATCCACGTTGGCAAAGCGTTTGAACAGCACCGCCTTGCCCTCCATCACCGGTTTGCCCGCCAAAGCGCCGATGTTGCCCAGGCCGAGCACGGCGGTGCCGTCGGTGATCACCGCCACCAGATTGCCCCGGTTGGTGTATTTGAAGGCATTTTCAGGGTTTTTGACGATCTCCTGACAGGGGGCGGCCACGCCGGGGGTATAGGCCAGGGCCAGGGACCGCTGGGTGTCACAGGGCTTGCTGGGCACCACGCTGATCTTGCCGGGCGTGGGTTTGGCGTGATATTCAAGGGCTTCCTTGCGAAAGGGCATGGTTTTTCCTTTGAAAAGAAGAAGTGGGTAAATCTTTCAGAACACCCCCCAAAAACGGGAAGTGCTGTTGTACCGCAAAAAACAGGGTGAGTTCAAATGATTAGGCGGCAATCAGAAGAACAGGCTTGAGCGAGAGCGGGGGGCCGGAGGTGTTTTTTCTGTTTTTGAATGAGGCGGGCTAGAACGCCCGCCTGAAACAAAAAACCCACCTTATTACCCTCTCCCCTTTACGGGG
>CAYJOG010000488.1:0-2591 GCA_964371695.1 uncultured bacterium | reverse complement strand
TGGGGTTGCTGATGGGCAGGGCCACGCCGGGGAAGTCGCCGTTGGGCAGAATGAGGATGCCGTCGGCCCAGTCGTCGGGCGCGCCACCGGGGCCGTTGGTGTCAAACTGCCGCAGGTCCAGGTTCTGTTCGGTGAGGGCGCGGTTGAGCACCTCGTGCAGAAACTTCACCCCCACCCCCAGGGCGGTGATGTCGCCCCGTGGAATGGCGCAGCCCTTCCAGCTTGGGGGCAGGGGGCAGGTGGGCCAGGTCACGGGTTTGGCCAGGACAACCTCTGGGGTGTAACGTCCCAGGCTGGCGGCGGCGTAATAACCGGCAAACGTGGGACCGGGGCCGGGGCCAAAAAACTTCTCCCAGCGTTTCAGGTCGGGGGTGCGCAGGTTCTCAATCACCACGGGAATGGCCAGAATGCGGCTCTTGCCCAGGCGGGGAATCTTGTTGCGGCCAATGTCATCGACCACGGCGAACTGGTCTACAAAACCGGCTTGGGCGGGCGGGGCGCTCAGGCCAAGGGCCAGCACCGCCAGCAGAAAAACGCCTGCCCCGGCGAGGCGAAAGATGCCAGAAAACGTTTTGATCACCCTTAGCTCAGTGTATCCAGCTGAACCCCAACGCCATCAAAGGTTACGGAGGATGTTCCTCGCACACGCACCTCCACGGGCAGGTGCGAATTGTTGCCCAGCTCGGCAGACGGCGTGGCGCCGGTCTTGAGCGGGCTGTTGTGGTCAAAGGGGCCTCGGGCGTTGTACAGGTTGATGCGATGAGGGTTATAAGCCACATCAATGCGCGGATGAGTTTGCCGGATGATGACGCGCCCGTTTGTCATGGTTAACGGAGTGTAGCAAACCTGTTCAGTCAAGGGCAACTTTTTTCACCCGGTTAAGACAAATCGAAATCAGACAGAACCAATGTTCCACAAACAAAGCGCTGGTGTGAAGGGGCGGGGAGATGCTGGGGATGTTTCCATTGCTTTTGGCTCAAGGGTTTTTGCCCTTCACAGTGGTCGTTTGCGAGGGGTTTTTTCAGATGCATATTGGGGAATCTGGCCGAGCAAAGGCGATAGCAACACCGCCGCCACACCGGCTGATATTGAAAACAGCGGGTGGCGTGTCTTCCTGGGTGGGTGTTGCAGCCGTACCTTTACGTTTTCAGAGCGTTCTTTTACAATGGCCAGATGAAACGCTTTGTGCTGGGTTTGCTGGTGGTGGCGCTTTTGCCACTTTCGTTTGTGGCGGGTATGGGAGCTTCCAGCCGGGCCTATGGGGTGCCCTTTCAGGGGCGGCCCACATTGGCCAGCAACGGGCCATCGGGTGTGCCCACGTTGCAGGGGGCGGGCAATCAGTTCGACCACGAACGGTATACCCAGGATTTTGGCCTGCTGTGGGATGTGGTGGACCAGCTCCGGCAGGTTTATTACAAGCCCTATGAGCTGAATGACAAAGCCGTGCATGGCGCCATCCGGGGCCTGCTGCGAGATTCCCTGGAGGAGCCTTACACCCGGTTTCTGGACCCGAAAGCCAACGAGGACATGAAAATTGACACCTCCGGTGAGTTTTATGGGGTGGGCATTTTCATCGGCTACATCGACAACAGTCTGGCGGTGATCGAGCCGATTCAGGGCACACCCGCCTACAAGGCGGGGCTGAAAGCCAAGGATTACATCCTCAAGATTGACGGCAAGGACACCACCGACATGGCCATGGATCAGGCGGTGGCCCTCATTCGCGGCCCCCGTGGCTCCACCGTCACGCTCAATGTTTACCGCAAGGGATTCAAGGAACCGAAAGATTTCAAGATGGAGCGCGACAAGGTGGTGGTGCCCATCATGGATTACAAGTTTGTGGACGCGAAAAAGAAAGACGTGGGCATGATCCGCATTCGCCAGTTCAACGAGCACACGTCCGACGAGTTTCGCAAGGCTTACCGTGAACTCATCAAAAAAGGCATGAAAAAGCTGGTGTTTGATCTGCGCAGCAACCCCGGCGGCCTGCTGGATCAGGCGGTGGAAATGAGCAGCCTGTTTTTGGAAGACGGCCCCGTGGTGCATGTGGAGGAACGGGGAACACGGCGCATGACGCAGATGTCGCGCAAGGGCATGCGCATTGTGGATGTGCCCACGGTGGTGCTGGTGAACGGCTCCAGCGCCAGCGCCAGCGAAATTCTCGCCGGGTGCATTCAGGACAACAAACTGGGTGTGCTGATGGGCCAGAAAACCTTTGGCAAGGGGCTGGTGCAGACGATTTATCACCTGCGCAACAACACGGCGGTGGTCATCACCACGGCCCGTTACCTCACCAGCAAGGGCCGGGACATCAATAAGGCTGGCATCGTGCCCGACGAACCCCTGAAATACACCGACGAACAGCTTGAAGCCGCCGCCAAAAAGGGCGACGACCCCATGCTGAACGACGCGGTGAAGTATCTGCGGGCGGGCAAGGCCGACAAGTTCACTTGGCGCATGGCGGGCAAACAGAACTGACCGCCAGTGGTTCGTCCGATTTAAAATGAGTAGCAGCGATGTCCCCATCGCTGCTTGATTGGTGCGGTAGTTTGCGAGGAGTCTTTCCAGATGCCCATTGGGGCATCTGGCCG
>CAYJOG010000487.1:0-2595 GCA_964371695.1 uncultured bacterium | reverse complement strand
GCCTGATCCACTACCAAAAGATAAGGAGGGTTTTTGCCCATGTTTTACTGGATTCCCGCTTTCGCGGGAATGACGGCGGGGGAGCGAGGGCGGTGTTTTATTTTTCAGTTTCCAGCCACCAGCCTCCAACAATCAACCTCCCACCTCCCACCTTCTTCTTTTCTTGAACAAATGTTCGCCCCCGGCCACAATGCGGGCATGTTGAGCGGGCTGAATGAGCGGCAACGGGAAGCCGTGGAATGGATGGACACCCCCCTGATGGTGCTGGCGGGCGCGGGCACGGGCAAAACCCGCACCCTCACGGCCAAAATCGCCTGGCTGCTGGATCAGGAACAGGATCAGCGAAAGGCCTTTGCGCCGAATGAAATCATGGCCGTCACCTTCACCAACAAGGCGGCGCGGGAAATGCGCGAGCGCGTGGAGCGGCTGGTGGGCCCCCAGGCGCGGGGCATGCTGGTGAGCACGTTTCACAGCGCCTGCGTGCGTTTTTTGCGGCAAGAGGCAGAGCGCATCAACCTGGACCCCAACTTCACCATCTACGACGATTCCGACCAGAAAAAAATTCTCGATGGCGTGCTGGAAGAACTCATGGTGCAGGACAGCCGCATTTCGGTGGCCACCTGCTCTGGCTTCATCAGCCATGTCAAAAACCAGTTGCTGGACCCTGACACCGTGGCGGCAGACCGTTATCACCTGCCACGCCTCGCCGACGTGTTTCACAAATACCAGATGGCCCTGCACCTGCGCAACGGCCTGGATTTTGACGACCTGCTGCTGCGGGTGGTGTCGTTTCTCACCTACAACCCCGACATCCTCAAGGAGTTCCGCGACCGTTTTCATTACCTGCTGGTGGATGAGTTTCAGGACACCAACCCGGTGCAATACCGCCTGGTGCATCTGCTGATGGGGGGGCGCAACAACCTGTTTGTGGTGGGCGACGACGACCAGAGCATCTACAGTTGGCGCGGCGCAAATGTGGACCACATGTTCCGCTTTGACGAGGACTTCCCCGGCACGCGGCTGGTGCGTCTGGAGCAGAACTACCGCAGCACACCGCAGATATTGAACGCCGCCAACGCCGTCATCGCCAAAAACAGCCGCCGCAAGGGCAAAACCCTGTGGACCGAAAAACCCTCTTCGGCCCCCGTGCAGTTAAAGGTCTACCGCGATGACCGCCACGAAGGCACGGGCCTCACCGCCCAGGTGCGGGTGCATCAGGATGACGGCCTCTCGCTGGAGGACATGGCCGTGCTCTATCGCACCAACGCCATGAGCCGCGTGCTGGAAGAAAGCCTGCGCCGGGCCGACATTCCCTATCGCATTCTGGGGGGCGTGGGGTTTTATCAGCGCAAGGAAATCAAGGACCTCATGGCCTATCTGCGCCTGCTGGTGAACCCCATGGATCTGGTGGCCTTTGGCCGGATTCTGAACACGCCCCGCCGGGGCATCGGCGCCACGGGGCTGGCCAAAATCGAGAGCCTCGCCAAGGAGTCCAACACCTCACCCATGGCGTTTTCGCCAGAGCAACTCGCCAGCCTTGGCCCCACGGGCAAAAAACTCGCGCCGTTTGTGCAGGCCATGAGCGCCCTGAACGAACAGAAGGACACCCTCACACCGCTGGAACTCATCGAAACCCTGCTGCGCGACACGGGATATGAAGCCATGCTGGTGCAGGAACGCACCGAAGAAGCCAACCAGCGGCTGGACAACCTTGCCGAGTTTCAGCGCGTGGTGGAAGAACAGATGGAAGAAGACGAAGACCTCACGCTGGGCCAACTCATGGACAGCCTGAGCCTTTACACCGACATGGACCAGCGGCAGGAGGGCCAGAAGCTCACCCTCATGACGCTGCACAGCGCCAAGGGGCTGGAGTATCCGGTGGTGTTTCTGCCGGGGCTGGAAGAGGGCCTGATGCCCCACAGCCGCAGCCTGGGCGACGAAAACGCCCTGGAGGAAGAACGCCGCCTGATGTATGTGGGCATGACCCGCGCCCGCAAACACCTGCACCTGAGTTATGCCCAGAGCCGGTTTGTCTACAACCGCTCGCAGCCGGGCATCGCCAGCCGTTTTCTGAGTGAGATTCCCAAAGAACAACTGGTGGTGGAAGAAGCCGCGCCGCCCCCCGGCTCGCCGGGACAACTGCACAACCCCTGGGGCGGCGGCGGCAGCCGGGGTGGTGGCCGCCAGTGGCCCCTGGCGGGGGGGCGGGCGGGAGCAGGCAAACGCAGCGACACCGACGCCACCGGCGCCCGCGTGGTCAAAAGCCTGCGGGCCCAGTCACCGGAAATCAGCACCCCCCGCAGCCGCCACCTGGGCGTGCCGCCGGGCACGCGGGTGAGCCACCCGGTGCTGGGCCTGGGCACCGTGCTGGCGGTGATGGACGACCGCGTGCAGGTGGACTTTGACGACGGCAATGACCGCTGGCTGGCCTGGGAATTCGCCCAGCTTTCGGTGGCGCAGGAAAACGCCAGGGACTGAAGAGCGGTAGTTGGTGGCTGGAAGTTGGTGCGTGGTAAAAGAAAAGAGCCGACTTCCTCCGCCCCCCCCCGCCGGGGATTAAGCGCAACCGGGGGTGCAAGATAAAAAAATAAAAAA
>CAYJOG010000486.1:0-2615 GCA_964371695.1 uncultured bacterium | reverse complement strand
GGCAAGGCCATTAAAACCAATGAACATTCCTGCTGTTTTGAATGTTCATTGGTATAAGTAGCCCCGGCGTCTCGCCGGGAGGAT
This sequence comes from uncultured bacterium, assembly GCA_964371695.1. GTDB lineage: Bacteria > CAYJOG01 > CAYJOG01 > CAYJOG01 > CAYJOG01 > CAYJOG01. Next base: position 2,531 of record CAYJOG010000486.1, on the reverse strand, counting down.
AAAAACCGCCGCAGGCGGCACAAAACAGAAGTTTTTCCAAGAAATAAGTCAGAAAAACTGCAAGGTGCGCGCCTCTGCGCGGCAAACACCCCCGGCGAGACGCCGGGGCTACGTTAAAAAAAGAAAGGGGGGCCTTCCGGCCCCCCTTCTGTATCGGTGGTGACAACCCTTGTAAGGGGTTTTTACTGCAAGAGTTGCAGAACGCTCTGCGGTTGCGCGTTGGCCTGAGCCAGAATCGCAGTACCGGACTGCTGGAGAATCTGCAGCTTGGTGAAGTTGCTGATTTCCGCGGCGAAGTCCGTGTCCTGGATGCGGCTGCGGGCTGCGCTGATGTTGATGTCCTCGGCAACCAGATCGTTGATGATGTGGCCCAGACGCCGTTGCGTCACGCCCAGGTTCGACCGCATGGCCGCCACGCTGTTGATCGCCCGGGAAATCTTGGTGATAGCGCTTTGGGCGAGTTTCACCGAAGTGATTTTCTGGGTGCTGATGCTCAGTGCGGCAGGCTGGGTGTCGGGGATCGTGATGGTGAGGCGATACTCGGCCGCATTGTTCGGGCCGATTTGCGCCACAGCGCCGGTTTTCAGGGCAGTGGTGCCGTCCAGGATTTTCTTGGTGTTGAACGTCACGGCGCTGGCCTTGCGGTCCAGCTCGCTCATCAGGGCCTGGAACTCAGCGTTCAGTTTGGCCTGGTCAGCCGTGGTGAGCACCGCCTGGTTGGCGGCGCGCACGGCGAGGTCGCGCATGCGCTGCAAAATGGAGTCGGTTTCCTTGAGTGCGCCGTCTGCAGTCTGGATGAGGTTGATGGTGTCTTCGGCGTTCTGCACCGCCGTGCGCAGACCGCGGATTTGCGCGGTTTGCAGTGTGGCGATGGCAAGACCCGACGGATCATCGGCGGACTTGTTGATGCGATAGCCGCTGCTCAGCCGTTCCAGCGCGGTGGAAATACCGAGGTTGGTCACCCGCAGGTTGTTGATCCCTACTTGGGATTGGATATTCGTGTTGATAACAGACATAGTTCCTCCTTGTTTTTGCCCTGGCCAATGGCCAGGGGGCGGCATCCGTACCACCTTTTTTTGATTGTGCCGGACATGCTTGCCGGGTTGAAACCGTTTGCGAAAAGTTGTCACCACCTGTTTGACGTTTCCGCGGCCAACATGCCGTAACACCATGCCCGGCGCTTCGTACACGACAACGAAGCGCCGTGAGGAAAAAAGATTTACTGCAACAACTGCAACACGCTTTGAGGTTGCGCGTTGGCTTGCGCCAGAATGGCCGTGCCAGACTGCTGAAGGATTTGCAGCTTGGTGAAGTTGGTGATTTCCGTGGCCATGTTGGCGTCGAGAATGCGGCTTTTGGACGCACTGATGTTGATGTCCTGGGCCGTAAGGTCGTTCACGATGTGAACCAGACGCCGCTGCTGCACACCCAGTGTGGAGCGCAGACGCGCCACGTTGTTGATGGCCCGGTCCACCGCGCTGATGGCGCGCTGGGCGTTGCCCACACCCGTGGAAAGCGCGACGCTGTGACCCGCCGCCCCCGTGTTGTCGCCACCCACCAGGCGGATGTAACCCGCCGAGATGTTGGCCTTGAAGGCGTTGTAGTTCGCCATCGTGAAGCCTTCGGAAACCGCCGTGGTGGCCGTGCCCGCTGTGCCCAGACCCAGACCAGAGGTGTCCAGGCTGCTGAGTTTCACGTTCAGGCGATATTGCGTGCCGTTGTCCGGCCCCACCTGCGCCACCTGCGTGCCAAACGCCGTAAAGGTGCTCTGGATGTATTTGTCCAGCTCGATGATCTTGAAGCTGCCCGCCACACCACTGCGCACAAACAGCTTTTTGGTGTTGAAGGTGATGGCGGCGGACTTGCGGTTGAGTTCGTCCCGCAGGCTCACGAATTCCTGCTGCAATTTCAGCCTGTCCTGGCCGCTGAGGGTGGCCTGGTTGGCCGCCCGCACCGCGAGGTCGCGCATGCGTTGCAGAATTTCGCCGGATTCGATGAGCGCACCGTCGGCGGTCTGAATCAGGTTGATGGTGTCCTCGGAGTTCTGCACAGCCATGCGCAGACCACCGATCTGACCTTCCATCCCCTGCACAATGGCAAGACCAGAGGGATCGTCCGCGGCTTTGTTGATGCGGTAGCCGCTGGAGAGTTTTTCCAGGCTGTTCTTGATGCCCAGGTTGGTCTTGCGGAGGTTTGAAAGCCCGGTAAGGGCGTTGATGTTGGTATTGATTACGGACATGGAAAAATTTCCTCCTTGAATGGTTTATCGGGCGTCCGTGCCCTTGTGAAAATGCAAGGACCCCACGGACAGGCGACAAGGTTTTCACCTCCTTTCCGTGGCTGATTGAATTACGCCTCTGCCTCATGGGGTCACACGACATCCTCATTCGGCTTTTCGTCTCCCTTGGGGCGAACTTAAGTAAATCGTGCAGGAATTGACGACCAGGCGGCGCACCCAACCAACCCAAGGAGTAGCGGTGCTCACGTCCATCGCAGTTAACCTTCCAGGCGTAGCGGCGGTGTCCACCCCG
>CAYJOG010000485.1:0-2617 GCA_964371695.1 uncultured bacterium | reverse complement strand
GGGAGAGGGTGGTATTGACCAAGCCGGGCTTGGTCAATACCGGGTGAGGGCTGTGCCCTTGCCCGCAAAAAACAAGGGTATCTCTATGTGCCAAGCGCGCGTGGCCCTCACCCGGTTTTGACTGGCGACGCCAGTCAAAACCACCCTCTCCCACGCTGGGGCGCGGGCGAGGGTAATAAAAAAGCCCGCCCTCCCAATCTGCCTGTTTCCCAAGCATGCGGCATTTTTTATGTCGCGGTGATTAATTGGCCCTGCCATTCGTTGTGAACGGCTGTGGCGCGGCCAAACGAATAATCACCTCCTGCCTCCGTTATGATTTTGTGGTGGACTGGCAAACCTATGTGAAGAACCTTTCGCAGAAAGGCCCCCGGCCTTTTGAGGCCGCCGCTGCCGCTCCCCCGGCCCAAGGTGGTTCGCCGCCGGTGGACCTGCCCCCGCCCGAGGCGGCGGGCCGGGTGTTTTATCACGCCGGTGAACTGGTGCAGGACTCAGCCCGGTGGCTTTCCAGCGAAGAGGAATGGCGCTTTAACGGCAAAGACCGCAACCAGCCCGTGCCCACACAGCAGGAGCGCGCCCTGCTGCTCAGCCGCCTGCTGGACCCCTATGTGAACGAACAGGAAGCCATGACGCTGTTGATGTGCCAGCGCGCCCGCCTGCGCGAAGCGGTGAACCAGGGGCATTTGCAGATGTTTCGCAACCTGGAGGGCAGGCGGTATTTCCGTTTCAGCCAGGTGCTGGCCCTGGCTGAAAAATGGCAGAAAAGGACCGGATTATGACCACCATCAAAGGGCTTGACGTGTATGACTTTTTTACGGTCGATGGATTGTGGGACGACGCGGCCACGCTTTTGGCCGCCCCCGGCCCGGTGTGGGAACTGCTGGCCCGCATGGATGCTTTTCTCAAACAGTGGCCGAAGTTTGAGGTGCTGGGCCAGGTGCATCCCACGGCGGTGCTGGAGGGAGACGTACACGTGAGCGAGGGCGTGGTGATAGAAGCGGGGGCCTATGTGCAGGGCCCCACCGTGCTGGGGCCGGGCGCCGAGGTGCGCCACGGGGCCTATGTGCGGGGCCACGTGCTGGCGGGCCGCAATTGTGTCATCGGCCACACCACCGAGGTGAAACACAGCCTGCTGCTGAACGGCGCCAAGGCGGCGCACTTCGCCTATCTGGGAGACTGCGTGCTGGGTCAGGACGTGAACCTGGGGGCGGGCACCAAATGCGCCAACTTCAAGATTGAAACCCGCCCCGACCGTCAGGTGATGGTGCGCCCGCCGGGCCACGCGCCGGTAGAGACGGGCCTGCGCAAACTGGGGGCGGTGCTGGGCGACCGCGTGGAGCTGGGCTGCAACTGCGTGACCATGCCCGGTGCGTTTGTGGGGCCGGGCACGCTGGTTTATCCCAACATGACCATTCGGGGCATTGTGCCGGGCCGCAGCATCGTCAAACCCGCCGGTGAACTGTTTGTGGTGGCCGAGCGAAGGCCGGAGTGAATTTTTGTGCGACGGATTTGTGGCTTTTCCATGAAATGTCTGGAGTAGGCGCGGTGTCCATTGCTGTCAGGTTTATGAAGAAAGCAAAGGAATTGCAAGGGTTTTTTAACGTAGCCCCGGCGTCCCGCCGGGAGGATCAACCGCGCCGAAGGCGCGTACCAATTTGTCTTTTTTCTTATTTCCCTGAAAAACTTCTGTTTTGTGCCGCCTGCGGCGGTTTTTTTTCTCCCGGCGGGACGCCGGGGCTACCAGTAACCTTACGGCAATAGGCGCGGTGTCCCCACCGCGCTTTTCGCCAACAGGGACAGGGACATCGCCGCGACTCCAGGAATGAAAACACCGTAATCTCCTGCCAACGGGCCGAAAAAGTAAAAAGTCTCTTTTGCCAAAACGGATGACCATGGGCTCCCTGAAACCCTTAACCCAAAGCTGGCCTGCCAGAATCACCCTGTTGCTGTTGCTGGCCCTGCTGCTGCGGTTGCCCAACCTGCTGGTGACACCGCCCCCCCTGCCCGGCGGCTCACCCCGTTTTCAGGTGGGGTTTGCGGTGAGCACAGACGACGCCACACAGCTTCAGGCCACGTGGCGCTGGATGGCGGGCAAGGGCTACACCGCCAACAACGACGGGCTTTTTGAAACCCACGACCTGTCACGCCCGGTTTTTCGTTATCCCTATCATTTTCCGCCGGGTGTCATGTTGCTGATGAAAGCGGGGGCGCGACTGACCGGTTCCCATCAGGGGGCCTACACGCTGGCGGCGCTTGCGCTCACGCTGCTGGGCGTGCTGGCGTGGGGCCTGCTGGGATTCCGGTTGGCGGCGCAACAGCCCGCCGTGTTGTTGCCATGGCTGGCCCTGCTGGTGCTGGTGTATGGCAATGCCTTCACCAAGCTGGCCGACAGCGCCCTGTTTTGTCTGTTTCCGGTTTATCTCGCGCTGTTGTGGAAGGGTTGGGACGAGGGGGGTTTTCAGACCCGCTGGCTGGTGTCGGCGGGGGCGGTTTCGGCCCTCACGTCTCTTTTCTGGTATGGCGGTATTTATATGGCGGGGGCGGTTTTTCTGATGGCCGCCGCAGTGTTGTTGTGGCGGGCCAGAAACGGCGCACAGCCGCTGGCGGCGGGTGTGAAACA
>CAYJOG010000484.1:0-2628 GCA_964371695.1 uncultured bacterium | reverse complement strand
ATCCCCAGGTGGTGGCCGCGCTGCTGAAGGCAGGCGCAAAACCCGCTGTCACCAACAAACGGGGCGACACACCCCTGGCGCTGGCCGAGCGGCTGGGGCTGAAAGACATCGCCGCCCTGCTGAAAAAATCGGTGAAGAAAAAGGGCTGAGCGGGGGCAATCCAGAAATCGGAGGTCGGGCGCTGGAGGTTGGTGGCGACACTGCAGTAGCCACGGGCGTCTCGCCTGTGGTATGAAAACAAAAGCAAAAAACTTATTTGGTTTTTTGTCTTTGAATAAACCCCTCACCCCAACCCTCTCCCCATTTAAGGGGAGAGGGGGAAGAAAGACTCCATCGCCCCGGCGTCATTCCCGCTTTCCCCGTCAATGGCGCCAGAGAACCCTCTGCCTTTCAGGGTGAGGCAGGAAAAGCCGCTGAAAATGCGCTAAAATGGCGTCATGCCGGGGCCGGGACAATCAGACCTGCAGGTGCTCTCCAGCAAGACCGCCGATATCGCGCGCCTTCAATATCAGCAGGAACTGGCTCTTCGTAATCAGGGTGAATTGCTGACAAACCGCGAGCAGGCCGTGAAGGACGTGGCCCAGAGTCAGGTGCAGGCCCAGGAAGGCCCTGAAAAACCGGCGGTGGACCGGGATGGCAGCCGCCGCCATCCGCGGGATTCTGGCAGGCAGGCCAAGCCGGAGCCGACCGAAGACCCCTCACCCGCCCGTGTGCTGGGTCTTGGAAACCGCCTGGATTTTTCGGTCTGATTCTTTTTGGTGCTTTGGGAGGGGAATGCTGGTGTCCCCGTCAAATCACTGTCTTTTTGCTGGCGCTTAAACTGCCGCCGGGTCATAATGTCCAACCGCAAGCGGGCAGCGTCGCCCGCCCGCAACCCACCAGCCATGAACAACACCCTGGCCGATTACTTCACCATCGCCGCCCGCAACGTGCTGAACATTTTGCTGCGCGAAGAGCCGGGCATTCAGGTGCAGCCTCATGCTCCGGTGAATGTAGAGGAATATGACGTGGCCGTGTCGGTGGAGGTCACCGGCAACATCCGCGGCCAGATCGTGATGCTGCTGTCGCTGCACACCATCGAAATGGTGGCCGAGACGCTGCTGAGCGAGTTCCCCGAAGAACTCAAACCCAGCCTGAAGGAACACTGCGTGAAGGAAGTGGTGAACATGGTCACCGGCGAGGCCTGCACCGCGCTGATGAACGACGGTCATCAGGCCATTCCCGGCATTCCCATCTATTACCCCCGTGGCGGCGAAATGAAAACCCTGCTGGAAAAAACCGACATCACCCGCGTGCTGTTCAGCTCCAAAAAGGGAGACATCCAGTTCATGGTGGCCGTGCCCGCCAGCGAGGAAGGCCCCGACATCGCCCCTGGTCAGGCGGGCACCATTCTTTTGGTAGACGACAGCCTGTTCATCCTCAAGCTGCTGCGCATGATTCTGGAGGGGGTGGGGTATACGGTGGTGGGCGAAGGCCGCGACGGCGACGAGGCCATCTCTCTTTACAAGCGTTATCACCCGGCGCTCACCATCATGGACATCACCATGCCCCACATGAACGGTGTGGAGGCCGTTAAGAACATCCGCGCCATTGACCCGACGGCGCGCATTCTGGTGTGCAGCGCCGTGGCCAACAGCAAGCTCATCCGCAGCGCCCTGGCAGAAGGGGTATTGGAGTTCCTGGCCAAGCCCTTTGACAAGGAACAGGTCATCAACACCGTGGCCCGCACCATCAACGCCCCGGTGAAGTAGGCCCCTGATTTTTTGCCCTTTTGGGGCAGGTGTGGTGTTCCATCGCGCAACAGAAAGCAGGTTAGAGCACTTTCGGAATTGGTGAATCATGCATCGTCTGAAAACAGGGTCAAAAACCCCGGCCGGGGGGGGCTTAATCCCCGTTTGGGGGTTATGGACGGCGGGTTGGCCAAGGCTTGGACAGGGAAGCCTCCGTAAATGCTTTACCATTTCCGAAAACGCTCTAAAGATTCCATGAAACGCAGGCTGTTGGGGGGAGCAGTCCCCCCAACAGCCTGCGACCTGTCATAAAAAGGAGGGGCATAGAGCGCCCCCGCCATAACAGGGTCTTCCGTCACAAAACTGCTTTCCCGAAAAAAATTATCCGACTCTGTCCCTCTATATAGAGCCTGTGGGCCGCAGAAACTTGGCCAAAAGGTCTCAATGGATTACAGGCTTGGCCGATAAGACAAGAGAAGGAGGGGGAGTCTGTGCCATTATTTTCACTGAATCGCCTCCCCGCTGGGCGTCCTGCGGGGGTCATTTATTGGAAAGAAGCCGCATTTGCGGCGGTTTTGGCGTTGATTTCCCTCACCGGCTGCGGGGGTGGAAGCCGTAAGAACATTGCCACGGCCCCCACCACCCAGCTTGCCCAGTCTCCCTCGCCTTCCCCGGCACAGACCCTTTCCCCCTCTCTTAACACGCCCGCCACCGGCGCACAGCCCGCCACGGACCTCGCCCAGGCGGGGGCGCGGGTGGTGGATGACCCCGTGTATGGCCGCGTGGTGGCGGGTCAGGTGCTGCTGAGCGTGCCCCAGGGGAGCCGCACCGCCCAGGACACCGACCGCACTGCCCAGGAACTGGGTCTGTCGGTGGTGGAAACCCTGGACGCCGTGGG
>CAYJOG010000483.1:0-2632 GCA_964371695.1 uncultured bacterium | reverse complement strand
AACCAGAAAATATAAGCAGGGCTGGCTCTTTTTGCCTCGCGGCCAAGTGCCCTTTTTTGTCTTCATTTACTATGAATTTGCTCTAAAAATGAGGAGTAGGTGCGGTGTCCCCACCGCACCAATACAGCAGCGATGAGGACATCGCTGCTACTCATTTCAAATCAAATGAACCACTACACCCTTCCCCGCACCATCTCCAGCAGTCCCTGGGCCAGACGGGTGATTTCCTCCACCGAGGTCTCCTTCAGCGCCAGGGCCTGTTCCAGGTCTTCGATGGCGCTGAGCAGTTCTTCGGTGGCCTGACGGGGCAGGTCCGTGGCCTCGCCCAGCAGGGCGCGGGCCTGACGCATGGCATCGCGGGCCTGCTGGCTGTGGCGGGCGCGCTCCACAAACTGTTCGTCTTCGCGCCGGGTCTGATCTCCCATGGCCACGCATTCGGCGATTTCTTCGGGTGTGAGGGTGCGGTGGCCCACGAGGTCAATTTTCTCTTGTGCGCCGGTGCGCAGGTCGTGGGCCCACACCCGCACCATGCCGTTCACGTCAATTTCAAACGTCACCTCAATGCGGGTTTCACCGGCCCGGCCCTGGTGCAGGCCCGTGAGGCCAAACTGCCCCAGGCTCACGTTTTTGCTGGCCAGCAGGCGCTCGCCCTGCAACACCTGTACGTCCACCAGCCGCTGAAAGTCGCTGATGGTGGTGAACAGCCGCCGGGCACGGGCGGGCAGCGCCGTGTTGCGGCCAATGACGGGCACAAACACGTCGCCCTCGGTTTCCACGCCCAGGCTCAGCGGCGTCACGTCCACCAGCACCAGGCCGGTGAGCTGGCCCTGCAACACCCCCCCTTGGGCGGCGGCCCCCAGGGCCACGCATTCTTCGGGGTGTATGTCGCGCCGCACCCGGCCAGGAAAACGCTTCTCCAGCATCTCGCCGATGATGGGAATGCGCGTGCTGCCGCCCACCAGCACCACCGCTTCAATGTCCCGCGCCGCCAACTGGGCGTCGCGCAGGGCTTCGTCCACCGCTTCGTTCAACTGTTCCAGAAAGGGGGCCAGGAGCGCTTCGAAGGTTTCGCGGGTGATGGGTGCGCGAAAGTGAATAGGCCCCTGGGCGTTGGCGCTGACAAAGGGCAGGTCCACCGTGGCCACCGGCAACGCCGACAGGTCCATCTTGGCTTTTTCGGCGGCCTCCAGAAATTTGGCCGCCGCCAGGGGGTCGGCGGTGGGGTCTTCACCAAACTGCTGCTGATATCGTTCCACCAGCAATTTCAGCAGCGCCTGATCAAAATCAGCGCCCCCCAACTGGTTGATGCCCCGCGTGGCCAGCACCTCAAACACGCCTTCTTCCACACTCAGCAGACTCACGTCAAAGGTGCCGCCCCCAAGGTCAAACACCAGCACCAGACCCGCGCCGCCCCCCAGGCCATAGGCCAGCGAAGCGGCGGTGGGTTCGTTGATGAGCCGCAGCACCTTCAGCCCGGCCAGCTCGCCCGCCTCTTGCGTGGCCTTGCGCTGATTGTCGTTGAAATAAGCCGGCACGGTGATGATGGCGCTTTGCACCGGCTGCCCCAGGGCCGTCTGGGCGGCGTCTTTGAGCCGCCGCAAAATGAAGGAGGACACCATGGGGGCGGTGTAGACCTTGCCGCCCCGCTCAAGTTTCCAGCCGGCGCCCATGTGGCGCTTGACATGGGTCACCAGACCCGCCGGGTCCAGCACCCCCCGCTCGCGGGCGGCCCGGCCCACCAATATCTCGCCGTCCTCGCCAATCCACACCAGGCTGGGCAGCAGGGGCTGGTCGTCTTCTGCCCCCAGCACCACGGGCGCGCCGCCGCTCAGCACCGCGACGGCGCTGTTGGTGGTGCCCAAATCAATCCCGGCCACAATCGCCATGCGTGAGGGTGATACTATTGAAAGGGCCTGCGGGCGACAACCTTAAAACTCTGCACAAAACTCCCTCCGTGGTGTTTTATGCACGCCGCAACAGGAAATAAATTCCCGTTGCGAGCGCGAAAACCTTCGGATTTAAAACCCTTCGGTTTTCGGTGCGGGCCATCCAGGCCCGCTAGAATCCCCAGTCAACCTGCTTTTCTGGGGATTCTCACATGACCAGCAACGAACAACCGCCCACCGGGGAGGCCGCCCAATCCATGGGTGGCGAAACGGCGAAAACCCCCCTCAGCAACCCCATCAAGGGGTTCTGGATGGCCCCCGTGCCGGAACTGAGCGACGCGGACTACGCCCGGTTTGTGGAGAAGTTCCTCAAGACCTATCAGATAGACCTGAACCTGTACAAGGAGCGTCAGATGCGGCGGCGCATCAACATGATGCTCTCGTTGTATGACCTGAAAACCTATGACCAGTTGCTGGACCGCATGGCCGAAGACGAAAAGGTGCGCACGCGGTTTTTTGACCGCCTCACCATCAACGTGAGCGAGTTCTTCCGCAACCCGGAGCGCTGGGATTCCCTGGAGAAGGAAATCCTGCTGCCCATGGCGGCGCGAGGCGAGCCGATGTCCATTTTCTGCGCCGGTTGCAGCACCGGCGAAGAACCCTATTCCCTGGCCATTCTGGCGCTGGAGCACGGCTGGAAAAACGTGACCATCCACGCCTGGGACCTGGACCAGGACGCCCTGAAC
>CAYJOG010000482.1:0-2656 GCA_964371695.1 uncultured bacterium | reverse complement strand
GGCTTTCACTGCACCACATCGCGGCGCTGCTCAACCACGAAAACGTCATTGCCCCGCTGGTGACGGGGGGGCTTTCACCCGACACACCGGCTGTCGAAGAGACTCGCAAGGGCAAGGGCGATGGCCTGACGCCGGTGATGATGGCGGTGTTTTATGGTCACGCGGACATGGTGCGGGCGCTGCTGAAGGCCGGGGCGAAACCGGATCAGGCCATGTCGCCGCCGGGCATTTCGCCGCTTTTTCTGGCGGTGACGCGGGGCGACGAAACCCTGGTGCGCACCCTGTTGGAGGGCGGCGCGAATCCTGAGGTGGGCATCAAGTCCGTGGGCCTCACACCGCTGCACGTGGCGGTGGTGATGGGCAACGTGCCGGTCACGCAGCTGTTGCTGAAAACGGGTGTGAAACCCGACGTGGAAAACGCCGAGGGCCTCACGCCGCTGATGCTGGCGGTGGTGCTGGTGCAGATGCCCGCCGCCCATTACCTCATGGACATGCTTCGCATGATGCCGGGCGCGTTTGGCCCCAAGCCGGTCAAGCCCGGTGAGCCGGGTTTCTGGCTGCCCAAAGATTACGAAGAAGTGATGCACGCCCTGCTCAAGTCGGGCGCCGACCCCCGCCGCAAGGGCAGGATGGGTGTGTCGGCTCTGGACATGGCCACGCGGGGCGGCGATCTGGACCTGATGGACGTGCTGCGGGCATCTACCGCAACAGATACACACTGAGGGCCGCCAGCGCCACCAGCATCCAGGCCAGCAGTGGCCACACGGCGCGCACCACGTCCATCACACCCATGCGCAGCACACCCGCAGCGGCAAACAGGTTGATGCCCACCGGCGGCGTGAGAAAACCGATCTCCAGATTGAACAGAAACAAAATGCCGAACCACACCGGGTCCAGGTGAAAAAACACGGCCAGCGGCACTAGCAGGGGGGCCAGCAGCACGGTGGCGCTGAAAATGTCCATGAGGCAACCGGCAATGAGCAGAATCACGTTGACCATCAACAGAAACTGCCAGGGCTGGGACATGTGGTTTGCTGTCCACTGGGTGATTTTTTCGGGCACGCCCTGCAACGTGAGGTAACTGTTCATGGCCAGCGTGAGCGCCACGATGATGAGCAGCAGCCCCACCTGACGCGCGCCTTCTTCAAACAGCGCCCCCAGTTGTTTCACGCTCACGGCCCGGAAGATCACCACCTCCATCACCACCGAAATCAGAAGCGCGAGGGTGGCGGCGTCCAGCAGGTTGAGCCAGCCGCCATAAAGCCCCCCCAGCACCACCACCGGCACCGCGCACACCAGCAGGGCCTTCAGCGGCGAAAAACCATCCTGCAAATTGGCGCGCTGTGCGCCTTTGTCCCAGCGGAACACCGCCATGACCACCATGAACAGCAGCGCCACCAGCGCCGTGGGCAGCAGTGCGGCGCGATAAATCACGTCGGGCGTCAGCGGCTCACCGGCGGCCATGGGTTGTGCCCCTTTGGCCACGATGGCGTAAAAAATCACCGCCACGCTGGGGGGCAGCAGCGTGCCCAGGGCGCTGGCGGCGGTGATGGCCCCCACCACGCGCTCGCGTTTATAACCCGCCTTGGCCAGCTCTGGCGCAAGGGCTGTTCCGAGCGCCATGACGGTGGCGGGGCTGGAGCCGCTGAGCGCGCTGAAGGCCACGGCGCTGAGCACCGTGCCGCTGAGCGCCCGGCCCGGCAGGCGCAGCGTGAGGCGGTTCATCAGCCCCACCAGTTGGCGGCCGCCTTCGCCGTGGCTCAGGATGACGCTGGTGAACAGGAACAGCGGAATCGCCAGCAAAGAGCGTTCCTCCAATATGCCCATGAGCGCCAGGGGAATGCCCGTGAGGGGTTCGGCAAAGGAACTCCAGTGTGAATAGGCCAGACCACTGAGGGCGGCGATGCACAAAAACAGCGGCACCCGCACATAAACCAACACGCCCAGAAAAACCAGCGAGCCGATGACCCAGGGGGTATTAAGCTCCATTGCTTTTCTCCAGAGAAATCGGGTTCTGCGAAAGGGGAAAGCCCAAGTGGCCTTTCACCCATAAGCTTATGTTTTGGTCCGCCGGTTTCATCCTTGAAACCTTACGAACAACGCCGCACGGCCCAGACCCTCCCAAAATCCCTTTCAGCCATGGCGCATTCTGATGTTTCACACCTGTTGTTTTTTCGCCCGCCCGCTCTGGGTCGGCGGCGGCAAGGGCCATCCATGGCCCTTGGCCCACGGATGCCTCAAGCATTTTCAACCTCCGGTTTAGCCAGCGAAACGCTCACACCAGGGTGACTGCCGATGGCGTCTTCGGCGGGTGGGTCGGCCCCCAGCAGGCACAGCAGGAAACGCACCGCCATCAGGCAGCCCGCCGCAGTCAGGCCCACCATGGCACGGAATTTATGCACCGGTTGGTCGGCCCCCAACTGAACCAGAAACTGCACCAGCGTCACCGCGAGACCAGTGGCGATGACAAACGAGAGCATCTCGCTCAGCTTGCGCCGCCACAGCGCTTTGGGCAGGGCCCCCAGCACCAGATGCTGGCGCGATTTCACCGCTGCACTCGCGCCAAACGCCCCCACCCACACCATCAGCGTGAGGGCTGCGTCCGACGCCTGACTCAGTAATTCGCCGTCGATGTTCTCAACGCCCATCTGAAGCA
>CAYJOG010000481.1:1661-2656 GCA_964371695.1 uncultured bacterium | reverse complement strand
GCCTTTTTTGTTTTTTGTTTTTTTAAAAAACCCCCCACCCCCCCCCGGCGCCCTCCCCCCCCCCAGTCCGGGGCCTCGGGGGGGGGGTATGGTCTTTTGCTGCACCAAGAGGAGCGCTACATCAATTCCGAAAATGCTCTAACCACCCGCCTGTGTCTGGCGATACCAGCGGTTGACATCGTGTGCAGGGCCGCCTGAGATGCGCTGGCGCACCAGCGCCGTCGGGTTGACAGGCTCGCCATCTTTCAGCATCAGCAGGCCGTTTTCTTGCCACGCCGCACCATGCTGAACACACATCACTTCGCCCAGGGCCGCGCCATAGGCGGCGGCAAAGGCGCTGATTTTTTCTTCGGCGGGGTTTTCCTGGGCCAGGGTGTCGTGCAGGTTCTCCAGCACCTTTTCGATTTTTTCAACACTCAGGGGCTGGGTGTTGATTTCGATGCCAAAACAGGCCGCGTGTGCGGCGGCCTGCCGGGCCAGTTGGGCGGGGAACTCAGGAGACAAACAATCACTCCGACTGTTTCTGGTTTTGTGACTTATCTTGCGGCTCGCGTCACATTGGTGTTGGCGGCGGCGTTCACACTCACACAGGCCACGGCGCTGACGCTGCCCGAGGCCACCCGCACCACGCCATAACCCGAAGCCGTGGGGGCGAACACGCCGTCTGGCGACAGGCCCGTGAGGCTTTCGGTTGTCCAGGTGAGATCGGTGAGGTCTGGGATGGCGTTGCCCAGGGCGTCCTGGCCCGTGGCGGTGAAAGAGGTGACCTCGCCGGTGCTGGTGGTGACGTTGCCGGGCGTGACACTGAGCGACGCCAGCGCGCCGGGAATCACGTCAAAGGCCAGCTCTGCCGTGACGCCGCCGGGGCCGCTCACCAGCAGCACACCCGCGCCGGTGGTGATGGCGGTGAAACCCGTGTTGCCACTGAGGGAGCCTTCCACGCCGGTGAGTTCCACGGTGGGCGAAAAAGCCACCACGCCCCCCGCCGCGTCATG
>CAYJOG010000481.1:0-1651 GCA_964371695.1 uncultured bacterium | reverse complement strand
CGCCACCACCGGGCCGGTGAGGCCGGTGATCTCAATGCTCGCGAGTGCGCCGGGCACGATCTCTGGCGCATAGGCCACCACGGCCAGGACGGCCTCGCCGGTAAGCCCTTCGTCGTTCACGGCAAAAGCGCTGATGGGGTTCTCACCCTCAGCCAGCGTAACCGCCACCGAGAACTCACCCGTGACCCCGGCCACAACGGTGTACACCACTTCGCCCACGTTCACCACCACCAGCGCACCGGCGGGGGCCGTGCCCTGCACCAGCAGCGAAGAGGCGCTCTGGCTGGTGGGCAGTTCCGCCAGCACCACGGTGCCCGGCGGGTCCAGAGCGGCCTCGAACACGCCCACAAAACGCTGGCCCAGCACATTGCCAGCCGCGTCCATCAGGCGCGCCAGATAACCGCCTTCGTCATAGGCCACGCTCACCTGGGTGTCTGTCACGGCCAGGGGGCTGTCGCCATTGCCGGGGTCCAGCACCAGGCCGCTGGGCAACGCCGCGCCGCCGTTGTTGATGAGAAACTCGGCGGTGAACGTGCTGCCGCTCAGGGCCAGACCCTCGGCCCGGCGCACCCCCAGGCTGGGTTTGGCCTGGGCCAGCAATGCGGCGTCTTCGGTGACAGTGACATCGGCAGTGTGGCCTTCGGGGGATTTCAATTTGAAGGAACCGGCCCGACGCAGTGTGCAGGCCAGTGCGCCCGTGCGCTCCAGTGTGGCGGCGCAGTCACTCACGCCCTCCAGCGAAAACAGGCCGGGGGCCAGACCGCTGTGATGCACCACCAGCCGCTCGCCGGTGGACAGGCTGATGCTGGCGGGGGTGAAGCCCTCGTCGGTATGCACCAGCCCCAATGTGGTGGGCACGGTGGTGACCTTTTGCGGCTCAATGCGCACGCTCTCCAGGCTGGCTCCCAGGTTTTCGCCACCCGCGCCACGGCTGCTGATGCGCGCCAGATAACGCCCGACTTTCAGTTCGATTTGTGTCGAGACCTTGCCACCGGCGGCAGAGGACCGCAGGAGCGTGGCGGTTTTGGTGGGGGTGGTCTCTTCGCGGCCATCCACCAGGGCAAACACGGCCACGTCTACGGCCACGGCTTCGGCGGCCAGCTTGGCGGCGGTGCGATCACTGGCGGCGCGAGCCTTGGGCAGCGGGGGAAAGTCCACCGTCAGGTTCATCTGCCCCTTGACCCCGTTGCTGTTGGCGGGCGCGCCCGCCCGGGGAGCCGAACCGCCCCCGCCGCCACCGCAGCCGCTGACCAGTGCGGTGACCAGAAGGGCCATGGTGAGAAAGAAGGAGGTTTTTTGTTTTGAACCGTGCGCGGTGCGGACCCCGCCCCGAATACAAATTTGGCAGAGGGAAGGATTGATTTTTTTAATGGACTGGTAGTTGATTGCGCACCTCCCGTGGTGCTGGCTGTTTCAATTGGGCAGGTGGCCCCCAGCGCGGCAAAGTCGGGCACCGACAGGCTCAGCCTGAAACTGACCAGAGGTTCGCCTCTGGCCCGCCGCCCGTCGCCGTCCAGATCGGCATAAACGTATTGCGTGCCTTCGTAAAGGCCGGGGGATGTGCCGCTCTGCACCATCACCTTCACCAGCAGGGTGTCGACGCCGCCCGCCGCCAGCGTGGGCAACGTGGCCGGGTCGCTCAGCACCATGC
>CAYJOG010000480.1:0-2662 GCA_964371695.1 uncultured bacterium | reverse complement strand
ACGGGCTTCCGCCAAGCCTTCAACGCCAAACTCTCCATCGTCAAATAACAGAAAGCGGAAGGACAGTAGCTGGAAAAAGAAAAACGCCCCATCGTTCCCTCTCCCCTATGGGGAGAGGGTGTCCCAAAGGGACGGGTGAGGGGCAAAAATAAAAAGAAGAGACCTTTTTAAACAAATTCGAACAAAAAACATCAACACGCTGACAGGCCGGTGAATCCACCGGCCTGTTTTTTGCTTACCCTTGACACAACGCACGCCATGGTGCATCTTCATTTTGTTGTGGATAGGGGGAAGGCGGTGCAAGGCCGCCACAGCCCACGCTACGGTAAGCGTTGTAGGGAAACCATAAAGCCACGGGATAACACCTGGAAGGCGGTTCACCCAGTTCCTCGCAAGTCCGGATACCTCGCCCACAGCCAGTATTTTTCCGCCGTGGGGCTGCGGGAGAAACCGGAAGACAAAAAACCGCCCCGCCAAACCGGCGGGGTTTTTTATTGAGCAAGGCCCCGTTCCAACACCAACCGGCGGGGTCACATGCAAACCATCCAAAACAAAAAAACCAGTGTCGCCGTTGTGAAGACTGGTGGCGCATCCGGGCTGATGGTGCTGCTGTTGAGCGGGTCGGTTTTGGCCGCTGTCGCAAAACCAGCAGAGAACAAAACCAAGTCCCCCGGTGCAAAACCCGCCTCATTAAATAAAAAACCAGTGGGGCGGGCGTCCTCGCCCGCCGACAAACAAACCCCGGCGGTGTGGATCATCGAAGTGCAGGGCCACCGCGACCTGCCCGCAGACAATCTGGGACAGGCCGCGACACAAACGGTGCTTCGCCGCCAGTGGATCACTCCCGCCCGCCAGACGCTTGCGGACGTGCTGGGGCAGATTCCCGGCTTGCAGGTGCGCACACTGGGCGGGCCGGGGGCCTTTGGCACGGTGTCCCTGCGGGGCAGCACCGCCGAGCAGGTGGGGATTTATGTGGATGGTTTTCCGCTGAATCAGGCCCTGGGTGGCGGCGTGAACGTGGGGGCGATTTCGCTGGAAGGCGTGGCGCGGGTGGAGGTCTACAAAAGTCACATCCCGCCCCGGTTTCACGATGCTCCCGTGGGTGGCGTCATCAATCTGGTGACGCAGGGGGCCGCGCCCGCCAAAAACCACACCTCGGTGCGGGGGCGGCTGGGCAGCCACGGCCTGGGGGCGCTGAGCCTGGAGCACGCCCAAAAATCACCGGCGGGCCGCCTGTGGGCGCTTTATTCCGAAGAAGCCTACAAGGGTGATTTTGATTATCACGATGATTTTGGCACGCCCTTTAACCCCGCCGATGACGCCCGCCGCACCCGCCTCAACAACAGCCACCGCGACCGCCAGTTGCTGCTCACCAAAAGCTGGTCGCTCAAAAACAGCCGCACACTCGAAACCCGACTGAGCCTGGGGGGCCGCGCCGAGGGCGTGCCGGGTTTTGGTGTGGCGCAGAGCACCCGTTCATCATTGAATACCGGTTTGTCCCGTCTGGTGCTGAGCCTGCGGCAACCCACCGGAAAACAGGGAGCGGGGCTGCGCGAGACCATCCTCACACTGGGTCAGCACGTGAGCCGTTTCAAAGACCCCGACGCCCGACTGGGCACAGGCGGCCCGCAAAACAATCACAACCGCACTGGCCTGTGGCAACTGGAATCGTCGTGGTCGGGACTGGCGATGGGCAGGCACACGCAGGCCCAGTGGCACGCCGCGCTGAGTCAGGAAAGTTACTCTCCCAAAGATGACGCCCAACCTCTTTTGCTGGTGGGCCGCCACAGCCGCCGCAGCACACTGGCCCTCAGCGGACAGGTGGACCGCACCTTTGGCCAGGGCCGCCTGAGCCTGTCGCTGTTGCCGCGCCTGGGCTGGGTGCGCTCGCGCCTGGGGGGCGATTTTTCGTCGCCGCTGTTTTCCAAAAACGACAACCAGCAACTGGCGGCGCTGGACGCCGCGCTGAACTGGCGGCTGCGGCCCCACACCGAGGCCCGCGCCACGCTGGGGCGGGGGTTTCGCCAGCCTTCGTTTTATGAATTGTTTGGCGACCGGGGCAGTGTCATCGGCAACACGGCCCTGACTCATGAAAAATCCTGGCGCGCCGAGCTGGGCCTCAGGCGGCGTTTCCTGCGGGGCCACGCCGAGGCGGTGTGGTTCTGGCAAGGGGCCAGCGACCTGATTGTGTTTGAGCAGGCGGGCCAGTTTGTGTCGCGCCCCGTGAATCTGGACAAAACCCGTGGCCAGGGCGGCGAGTTCACACTGGCCTTTGCGCCGGGCCGCCGCACCGACGCGCTGTTGGGTTACAGCCTGCTCAGCGCCCGCAACCACAGCGCCGACCCGGCCTTTCGCGGCAACCACCTGCCCGGCGTGGCGGCGGAAAGTTTTTCGTGGCGGCTCTCTCACGCCCCCGCCCGCCACTGGCGCGTGGTGTGGGAGGGCGAGCGCCGGGGGCGGTTGTTTCAGGACACAGCGAATCTCACCTTCACACCTTCGCAGCAGCAACACCACCTGTCGCTGCGCCACGAGGGCGGGCGCACCAACTGGTGGGTGGCTGTGCGCAACGCGGGCGACAACACCAACGCCGATGTGAACGGTTTTCCGCTGCCGGGTCGTCAGTGGTGGTGGGGTTGGGCGTGGTCGCGGTGAGGGCGGGGCG
>CAYJOG010000479.1:0-2673 GCA_964371695.1 uncultured bacterium | reverse complement strand
GGCTGCGGCCCGGCGCGGCGCAGGCAAAGCCCGCTTGCGCCGCACCCCACAGGATTGTTTTAAAAGTTCCTCCTGAATTTTTAAAACCACCACCTGCTGGGGCAAAGCCCCAGCGGCGGGCTTCACGCGACCTCCTGTCGCGTGGGGTATTGGCATTCGAGTCGAATTCATCCATGAATTCATACCAATTCTTGCCACCCTTTTCTGGTTCCATCATCGTTTCCTGGCTATCGCGTCTTCCGGCAGATTACCGTCGTCTTGCATTAGAATTGGTATTACCCGCCTGGGCGGATTTTTCTGCCGCGTCAGCAGAGCCGCTAGGCGCGAGGCCACCACCGGCTGATGAGGGTTCAGTTCCAGGCTTTCGCGCCACAGGTTGGCGCGGGTTTTCGCGCTGGGGGCATAAAACCCCAGCAGGTTCAGCGCCCGTGTGTTTTCAGGCTCCAGGCCAAGGGCGCTGTGCAACCGCAGGCGGGCGTCTTTCATTTTTCCGGCCAGCGCGGCGGCCTGGGCCGACTGAATAAACACTTCGGCGTCCGGCTGAAAGTTTTTGTCCGCCAGCAATTCGCCATAAAGACGGTTGGCTTTTTTGCCCTCGCCGGCCAGCAGTTCCGCCAGTGCCGACAGGGCTTTCTGACGCTCACGCTCGCCCCCGGTGACAGGCCAGCGGGGCAACACACCCAGTTCGTCACGGCTCAGGTTTTCCAGGTCCTGCACCAGCCAGCCCAGCAACACGTCCATGTCGCTCAAAAAAATCCGGGCGGCGTTCAGGTCTTTTTTTTGCGGCAGCGCGCCCGGTTTCAACACCTTGCGCCTGCGCGCCTCGGCCACCCAGGCCACGTCGCTCAGCTTCAGCCCGGGGGTGCGCAACAGGTCGCGCACCTGAGATTCCTTCATCAACAGGCGGTGGGCCAGCACACGGGGCAACTGCTTGCGCTCCAGGGGCCCCATGTCCTCCACCAGCTTGTCCAGCAGCACCGCCAGCAGTTTTTCGGTTTCGCGCCGCATCTTCTGCGTCTGCACACGGGCGGATTCTTTTTCCTGCTGCGCCTGCATCACCCACCGTTGTTCTTCTGGCGGTGTCCACACCGGCGCGCCAGTTGCAGGCGGCGAAAGAGGAGCCTCCATCACAAGGTTTTCCACCAGACGGTTGATGCGGCGGGGAGCCAGCGACAACCGGCGCGCGCCTTCGCTGGTCACGGTCTCGCGCAGACTTTTCACCGCGTCCCTCACGGCCTGGGCCTGAGAATCTTCCAGGCTGGTTTCCGACATCAGGCGCAGCCGGTCCAGCGCCTGCTGAGCGTCGGCGCGGGCGGCATCCAGCGCCTGTCCCGCCTCGGCGGCGGCAGTCAGACTGTCCCTTATTTCCACCAGCCCCGGCAACCAGGTTTGTTGCGCCTCACCCGGCACTGCGGCCAGGGTTTCTTCGCTGGCGGTCAAAAAGGAATCCAGTTTTTCCAGACCTTCACCGGCGTCCGGGTTTTCTTGTGGAGCAAGAGCGAGCGCCGTTTGCTCAAACAGTTTTTTGTCTGGGCCGGACAGACCCCCCACCTGCCCCGTTTCAACAGCGGGGGGGGAATCCGTCAGCGCCGTTTCCCATCCCCAGCCGCTGGCCAGGGCCAGTTGACGGGTGAGTTCCGGGTGCGCCCCCGCAACCTGGGGCATGCGCTGCAACAAGGCGTCTGCAGCGGTGACCTGTCCGCGACGCAGAAGTGACCCGGCCACACCAGCCCACTTGTCCAGGTCGGTGCGCGTGGCGCTCACGTGGCGCTCCACCGCCGAAAAACGGTTGAGGGTACGGGGGTGGCTCATGAAGGCCACCTCCAGCCGGTGCATTTTGCCCATGGGGTGATCGGCCTCGAGCTTCATGAAGAAATCGGCAAACCGCCGGGGGTCATAACCCAGGGCCAGGGCCGATTTCACACCCAGTTCATCGGCCTGATATTCGTTCTCGCGGCTGTCGTGCAGGGTGGCCAGAGACAGGGCCGTGTCAGCGATCTTCGCCCCCTTGCCGCCAAAGTGTTTGCCCGCCGCCAAACCCAGGGCCATGGCCAGGGGCCATTTTTTGAGGGTTTTCAGGCCGTGTTTTGCCTCGACATGGCCCCACTCGTGGGCCATCACGCCCGCCAGTTCGTCTTCGTTGTTCAGGCGCGCCACGAGACCACGGGTGATAAACACATAGCCCCCCGGCGCGGCAAAGGCGTTGATCTCCGGGCTGTCCACCAGGTGAAAAACCTCCACCGTGTCGCGCCGCTGGCTTTGGCCAGCAATGCCCCGGCCAATGCGGCGGATGTTCTCGGTGAGGGTGAGGTTCTGGCTGAATCCCTCAGTAGCCGCCATGTCGGCCTGCGTGGCCTTGCCCAGATATTTTTCCAGTTTCCAGTCCAGCCGCCGCAGCAGTTTGGCCTGCACCGGCAGGGCCGCCACACTCACCCACGCCACCACCAGCACACCACCACCCACCCGCCAGACTGAAGGGTTTTTCACCGCCGCATTGTAGCAGGCGCAATAACCCTGCTTGCCGCTTCATCATTGTTCATTTTTTGATGGAGCCGTGGGGACGCTGTCCCCACACCCCTGCCGGGAGGGCGGCGGCCCTCCCGGACCCACCTCAGGTAGCGGTTCCTGACAGGTTGAGGCCACCCCAGGCCGCACTTCGTGCGGCCATGGCTC
>CAYJOG010000478.1:0-2675 GCA_964371695.1 uncultured bacterium | reverse complement strand
CCCTTTGGGGCGAGGGGGGCGGCGCCGCTACTCAGGTAAACCTAAACCTACTCCTCAATTTAACCCAAACGAATCACTACGCCCCCGGCACGGTGCCTTTCCAGCGCCGGTGCATCCAGAAGTAACTCTCCGGGTAATCACGAATGAACCCCTCCAACTGATTGTTCCATTCCTGGGTGATGTCCCGCACGGCGCTCTCTCCCTGGTAATCCTCTGGCCGGATGGGCGCACCCATGCGTGCGCCCACGCGGTTGTCCTTCATGCGGTAGGGAAAAATGGGAATCAGCGGCAGGCCCGTCTCCAGGGCAAACTCCGCCGGGCCGCGAAACCCCGCGCAGGGGTGGCCGAAAAACGTGATTTCCACACCCCGGTTGCCCGCGTTCTGGTCGGGCGTGATCACCAGTTGGCCGCCATCCTGCAGCCGCTTGAGGCACGCACTGCGAATGCCCGGATCGCGGTACATCAGGTCAATGCCCGACGCACTGCGGTTTTCGCGCACAAACCTTTCCACACCCTTCTGGCGAATGGCCGCCACGATCACCCCCAGGTGAAACCCCTTGGCGCTCAGCGCGATGCCCCCCAGGTCCCAGCCGCCGCTGTGGCTTGCCCCCATCAGCAAGGGTTTGTCCTTCAGGGCCATGATCTGTTCTTCGTTTTCGAACACCACCCTGTCCACGGCCAACTGGGGGCGGCCATGACACTTGAAAAACTCAAACGCCACCTTGCCCATGTTGCCAAAAGCCATGCGCCCCACATGGGTGATCCACACCTCGTCCTTGTCGGGAAAAGCCAGGCGGATGTTGAACAGGGTGGTTTTTCTGGCCCCCTTCAGCGCCTTGAACATCAAGCCGGCAAACTTGTCGCCCAGCCAATAACCCATGGGGAAAGGGGTAAAACGCGCCAGCAACGCCATGAAAGTGAGCAGATAATAAGGAGCCATGTTCGCGGCAGTTTAACACCAGCCCATCACCCGCTTGCCAAGCTACAATTGTGCCGTGGCGCGGCTTGAAAAACACCTGATCTGGCCCTGTGACTGGCAGGAGGTGTATGAAGAAGTCGTCAACCGCCCCACGCAGGACCTGGACCGTGTGCGGGCCATGGCGTTTGTGAAAGACGCCACCGTGCTGCGCAACGAATGGCTGGACGACAAACACCATGTGGTGTTTGAAATCGAGAGCAACGCCCGCCTGCCCGGCCCCATCATGGCCCTGGTGCCCGGCGGCAAACTGAGTTGGAAGCAGGTGGGGGTGTGGTGCCCGCAAGAGCGCGTGCTGGCCATTGACATTGACCCCCAGGTGCAAAACCGCACCGTGATTGTGCAGAGCCGCTTTGCCCTGCACGAACACGACCAAGGCACCCGCATGCACGCCCTGCTGGAGGTGAAGGCCAAAATCCCCTTCTTGTCCGGCCTGATTGAAAAGTTGGTGATCACCCGCGTGGACCAGTCGGTGATCGGTCATTACGAAAATATGATCAAAAACATGAACGCCTGACACCGATTCCAACTCCAGATAGCGGAAATCGAAATCCATCTCAAAAATCAACATCCGGCAAGCCCCCTTTGGCCCGGCCTGTTTGCCGTGTAGCCTTATGGCCGAATTAAAAGGAGCTTCCATGTCCAAGACCGCCTTCGATCTTTTCTGTGAAAAATACCCCGCCGTAACGAACGCCTACCGCGACTACAAAACCCAATACAACCAGGCCGGGGGGCTGGACAACGCCACCAAGCAACTGATTCAGGTGGCCGTGTTTGCCGCCCTGGGGGTGGAGTTTGGTGTGAAAGACCACGCCCAATTTGCGCTGGACGCAGGCGCGAGCAAAGAGGACGTGTATCAGGCCATCTTGCTCACCCTTGGCCCAGCGGGCACCGCCCGCGCCCTGCCCGCGCTCAAGGCCGCTGTCTCGGCGCTGGAGGCTTGATCATGACCAGCAGCCGGGTGGTGCTCATCACGGGCGGGGGCCGGGGCCTGGGGGCCGCGCTGTGCCGCGTGTTCGCGCAAGAGGGCGACCACGTCATCGTCAGCAACCGATCCCTGGAACCCGCGCAGAAACTCGCGGGCGTCATTCAAAACGAAGGCGGCTTTGCCGAGGCCCTGGCCATGGACGTGACCAACCGCGAAGACGTGGCCCACGGCGTGGCCCAGGTATTGCACAACCACGGCCGCATTGACGTGCTGGTGAACAACGCCGGCCTGGGCATTTACGCGCCGCTGGCTGACATCACCGACGAAGACTTTGACACCGTGCTGAACACCAACCTGCGGGGCACTTACTTGGTCACCCAGGCGGTGGCCCCGGCCATGATCAACCAGGGTGGCGGACACATTGTGCAGATATCCAGCGTGGCTGGCGCCAAGGGGTTTGCCGGTTTTGCGCCCTACAGCGCCAGCAAGTTTGCGGTGATCGGATTTATGGAATCGGTGGCGCAGGAGCTGCGTCCCCACAAGGTGTTTGTGAGCATTGTGTGCCCCGGCGGCATTCAGACCGAGTTCTCGAAAACCAGCAACGTGCCCCCCGGCGTGTTTCCCGACGCACTGCCCGATGAAAAACTCATGTCACCCAAAGAAGTGGCCGAGGTGGTGCTGTTCACCACCCGGGCAGGGCGCTCACTGGTCATCAACCGGCTGGAAATGCGCCCCCTGGAACAATCCACATAAGGGCAGTGGCATCCGTTT
>CAYJOG010000477.1:0-2677 GCA_964371695.1 uncultured bacterium | reverse complement strand
GAGCTGGACACCGTGACGCTGGTGGCGTGCAGCGCCGCCGCCAGCGCCGTGGGCCTGAGCCGCGAACAGGCCACCGCACTGGGCATCAGCATCAAGGACATGCCGGTGGTGCTGGGCGACGGTCGGGAGAATGTTGTGTTTGTGTAGGCCAGAAGCTGGATTCTGGATGTTGGTGGTTGGGCCTTTTCTTTTACCGACCGCCAACTTCCAGTTCTTTAGGAGCGGGTGTCAAACCCCACCGAAAGCTCGTCGTCCTTCACGTCCACCCGGGCCACGCCGCCGCCTGACAACACGCCGTCCACCATTTCGCGGGCCAGCAGCCGCGTGAGGCGGTCGCGGATGAGCCGCCGTAGCGGCCTTGCGCCCATCTTGGGGTCAAACCCGGCTTTGGCCAGCCACACCATGGCCTCTTCGCTCAGGTGCAGTTTCACTTTCTTCTCCAGCAGCCTGTCCGCCAGTTCCTTCACCATTTTTTCCGTCACCTTCAGCACCGTGTCTTCATCCAGCGATTTGAAACGGATCACCGCGTCCAGCCGGTTGCGGAACTCCGGGCTGAAGGCGTTTTCCAGCGCTTTGGTGTCGCGCCCGATGTTGTCGCGGCGGCGGATGCCGATGACGCCCTCGTCCATTTCCCGCGCCCCGGCGTTGGTGGTCATCAGCAGATACACCTGCCGGAAGTCGGTTTTTTTGCCCTGGTGATCGCTGAGCGTGCCGTGGTCCATCACCTGCAGCAGAATGTTCATCAGGTCGGGGTGGGCTTTTTCGATTTCGTCCATGAGCAGCACGCAGTGGGGGTGCTGGCGCACGAGGTCCGTGAGTTGCCCCCCCTGCTCAAAACCCACATAACCGGGGGGCGCGCCAATCAGGCGGCTCACGCTGTGGCGCTCCATGTATTCGCTCATGTCAAAACGGTGCAGGGGCACGTGCAGGTGCTCGGCCAGTTGGCGGGCGGCCTCGGTTTTGCCCACACCGGTTGGCCCGGCAAACAGAAAACATCCCAGGGGTTTTTCTGGCTCGCCCAACCCGGCGCGGGCCAGCGTCACCGCGTCGCTCAGGGCGCGCAGGGCTTCTTCCTGGCCAAAAATCACCGTGCTCAGGCGGTCAAACAGGTTGCCGATTTCCTTGCGGTCAGAGGCGTTCACGCTCAGGCGCGGAATGCGCGCCAGCCGCGCCAGGGTGTCCTCCACCTGTCGCACACCCAGGCTGCGGATTTTGCGCTGGCGACCCCGCAGGCGCAGCGCGGCGCCCGCTTCGTCAATCACGTCAATGGCTTTGTCGGGCAGGCGGCGGTCCCGCAGGTGTTTCACGCTCAGAGCCACGGCGGCCTTCAGGGCTTCGTCGCTGATGCTGAGGCCGTGGAAACTTTCGTAATGGGGCCGCAGACCCTTGAGGATGAGCACGGTGTCGGCCTCACTGGGTTCCGGCACGTCAATTTTCTGGAACCGCCGTGACAGCGCCCGGTCGCGCTCGATGTGGCGGTGATATTCCTCATAGGTGGTGCTGCCCAGGCAGCGGATTTCGCCTTTGTTGAGGGCGGGTTTGAGCAGGTTGGCGGCATCCAGACCACCCCCACCGGTGGCTCCCGCGCCCATCACGGTGTGCAGTTCGTCTACAAAAAGAATGCTGCCGGGCTGTGCCTGCAATTCGTCCAGCACGCCTTTCAGACGTTCTTCAAAATCGCCCCGGTAACGGGTGCCCGCCATGAGCGCCCCCATGTCCAGCGCGTACAACGTGCTCTGCTTGATAAGGTCGGGAGTCTCGTCCTGATGAATCGCCAGCGCCAGGCCCTCGGCGATGGCGGTTTTGCCCACACCCGCGTCGCCCACCAGCAGGGGGTTGTTTTTGGTGCGGCGACAAAGCACTTCCATCACGCGGTCCAGCTCTTCGCGCCGACCGATGAGGGGGTCAATTTTTCCCGCCGCCGCACGGGCCACGAGGTTGACGGTGAACTGCTCCAGAAAGGAAGGCCGGGGGGGGCGCTCCTGTTCGGGCGCGCTTGCATCCTGGGCCGGGCGTTCGTCGTGGGCGGGGGTTTTTTCGGCCCCATCCTTGCCGGGAGAATGAGGCTCCTGACGAAACGTGGTGCCGTGGCTGATTTCTCGCACCACGTCAAAACGCGTCAGGCCCGCGTCTTCCAGAAAAAACACCGCGTGGTTGTCCTCTTCGCCATAGAGCGCCACCAGCAGGTTCAGGCCGGTGATTTTTTTGCGCCCGGTGCGCTCCACAAAATAAGCGGCGCGGTTGACCACACGCTCCACCCCCAGTGTGGGTTGGGGATGCAGGGGTTCGTCCTCGCCCAGGCGCGGCAGCTCTTTTTGCAGAAATTTTTCCACCCGGTTCAGCAGCGCTTCGGGGTCTGCCCCCAGGTGCTGCGACAGGCCCCGCACTTCTTCATCCATCAACAGGGCAAACAACAAATGCTCGGTGCCGAAAAATTCGTGGCGCAGGTTCAGCGCCTGGGCGGCGGCGCGGGTGAGGATCATCTCAAGCTGGTCTGAAATCATGCCTGCACCAAGTTTAACAGGTCGTTGCGACAAACCCTTTGGCAGGGCAGAAAATCAGACCGGAGGCTGGAGGTGTTTACGTAAAGGCGAAAGGCCCTTCCCGGCGTCATTCCCGCGAAAGCGGGAATCCAGTTCAAACATAAAAAACCACCTTATTACCCTCTCCCCTTTAC
>CAYJOG010000476.1:0-2683 GCA_964371695.1 uncultured bacterium | reverse complement strand
GTCCGAGCCTTTTTTCAGCATTTCGCCCAGGGCGTAAAAATCGATGGCCAGGCCATAAAGCGTTTCGCCATCCACCACCGACTGTATCGCCCGGCTGCTGCTTTCGGGGAATCCCTTGAGGTTGGCGGAGAGGCGCGTGAGTGTGGCCCAACCCTTGTCAAAACCCTGGGCCTGCAAAATCAGCTCGAACATCAGGTGAATGGTGCCGCTGGCGCGGGGGTCCGCCGCCGCCACCTTGCCCAGCAGGCGCGGGTGGGTGAGGTCGGTCCAGCGGCTGGGGCGGGGCAGGCGAAAACGATCCACCAGCGCCCGGTTATAAAAAATGCCAAAACCCGACAGCGTGTTGCCATACCAGCCCGCTTTGGCGTCATAAATGGGCATGGCGCCGATTTTGGCGGCCACACCGGCCAGGGCAGCAGGCGGCACAGCCCCCGGCACGCTGAGTTTTTCCCTGGCCAGTTCCAGGTGCGGGTCCACGCCGCCCCCCCAGAAAAGGTCCACACCAATGCCCCCCGGCGTGGCGGCAAAACGGGTTTTGGCAAACTGCAGGGCGTTGCTGGTGCCCCCCTGGTCCATCCAGCGAAACTTCACACCCTTTTTGTCGTGGGCGTTAAAAGCGGCCTCGAACTCCTTGAGAATGCCCTCCCAATGGGGTGTGAGCACCACGATTTCTTCTGCCGCATAAAGAGGCAGGCTTCCCACCAGCCCCAAGGCCAACAGGGCGACCACCAAAAACCGGCGAAGAGACATCGGGGGATTATAAATTGACCACCAACAGGGCGTTGATAAAGTCTGTCCTGGACTTTATCAACCGATTTTTCGGAAATTCATTCCCAAAAAATCGCGCTTTTGCTGGGGTTTAAAAAACCCCAGCAAGCGGGAAATCCCTCCCTGGATTTTACAGGGTGTTTATCAACACCCTGTGGTTATACCGGCACAAAAAAACCCCGCCCTGGGGTGGGGTGAAAAAATGCTTTGATGGCGTGGCAGGGGTGGTGATCCCCTTCCCTCCCGGCGGTTTAACCGGCCAGCAGGCGGTGCTCCGGGTTGTAGAAATACTCGTCGGTGAGTTCCGGCAGAAAAGGCTCGGCCGTTTTCTGCGCCATGACGGGGGGCTGCGGGGAGAAGTCAGACAGGACCTGTCCGGCGGCCGGGTGACTGAGGGTGTGGTTCTGCAACCGGCTGGCCGCCACATGAAAAATCACCTCGGCAAAAAAGAAAACCGTTCTGGCCAGCAGAACGGGGAAGGAGGGACGGTGGTTCATGGTGTGGCTCCTTTCTGGAAGAATTGGGATTGAAAATCTTCTTCCATACGCAAGAGTATGGCATCCCCCTCGCGCCTTGTCAATACGCTTGCGTATGTTTTTTGGGTAACCTGAGGGCCTTAGAACCTGTTTTAAAAGTTCACGACGGACTTTTAAAACGAATCCAAAAGGTTAGGATTTAAACAATGCCCAGCGCCGCAGAAGAAAAACGCCCCCGCCTCACCAACAAAGACTGGGAACTGGCCGCCCTGGAGGCCATTGCCGAGACGGGTGAGCTTTCTGCGGTGTCGGTGGAGCCCCTGGCCCGGCGTCTGAAAGTGACCAAGGGCAGTTTTTACTGGCACTTTCAAAATGGTGAGGAGCTGCTGAAGGCGGTGTTGCTGCGGTGGGAGCGTGTGTTCACCCAGCTCAAGTTTCACCGCCTGGGCGACATTCCCGACCCCCGCCAGCGTCTGGAGCAGTTGTTTCAGGAGGCCACCACCGACACCCAGGCCCAGGCGGTGTTCCTGGCCGTCACGGCGTCGGGCCAGCACCCGTTGGTCAAGCCGGTGCTGGACCGCGTGACAACCTTTCGTGTGGGGTTTCTGAAAGATTCGCTGGTGGCCCTGGGGGTGGACAAAAGGGAGGCCTACTTTCGGGCGCTGCTGCTTTATTCGGCCTATGTGGGGCTGATTCACCTGCTCAGGCAAAACACCGACATGGCCTGTTCGCAGAGCAACCAGCAGTCCTTTGTGAAACACGTGATGGACCTGATGGTGCCGCAGCCGTAAACCGCGCAGGCTGTTTTGAATATTCAATGGCAGGAGATGGGTTCTACAATCCTCCCGATGCGCCCCTGGGCCTGGATTTCGGCGGGTTTGTTCCTGCTCTGTTTTGCCGTGCTGGGGCTGAACGCGAACCCCTCCATTTCGTGGGACGACGCCGGTGAGTTCACCACCGTGGGACATTTCCTGGCGGTGCTGCACCCGCCGGGTTATCCCCTCACAGTGCTGGGCATCAAGTTGTTTCAGGGTCTGCTGCCCGTGCCCCTGTCGTTTGCCGCCAACCTGTTCAGCGTGTTCATGGCCTCGGCGGCGGTGGTGCTGTGCGCCACCTGGGGCGGCCAGTTGGCGAAACTGTCGGGGGCGGCAGGCCCGGTGGCCCGGTGTCTGGGGGTGCTGGCGGGTTTGGCGCTACTCAGCCACCGGCACTTTTTTTATCTGGCCATGACGGTGGAAACCTATCACCTGAACGTGGCGCTGATTGTGCTGGCCCTGATGTTGTGGTGTGGGAATCCGAAGAATCCTTCGCTGCGCAATGCCCTGTGGATGGGCCTGTTGCTGGCCCAGGCCAGTCTGGTGCATTACACGGGCCTGTTGTTTGGCTTGGTGTGGACGCTGTGGATGCTGGCCCAGCCGGGGCGCAGGCGGATATTGGGG
>CAYJOG010000475.1:0-2694 GCA_964371695.1 uncultured bacterium | reverse complement strand
TCGTAGGTCTTGATCAAGTCGGCAAGCAGCAGCGCCTCGTCGATCTTGGCGATCAGCCCCGTGCAATCGATGATGTAGTCCGCGACAAGCTCCAGGTTCTCCTGGTAGCCGGCTTTGCCCTGGAGCCGGGTAACGACGCGCGAGCCGCGCTCGCTCATGCTCTCGACGTTGCCGTAGAAGACCTTGAACCAGCCTTCCTTCTTGCCGGTCGCAATGATGTCGAGCCAATCGTCGCGGTCGGCAGTGGTCGTGCCGCCCCACGCCTCCATCATTTTCGCGCGCTCCTCGGGCGAGGCGCGGTCGAGCTCCTTCAGATAGGTCCCTCCCCAGCACGCCTTCGGCCAGTTCCTCTACATTGATGTCCGCCCGTGCGCAACTGGGGCAGGAGATGATGTTCACCCCCGGCGCGAGATCCAGCGCCTTGAGGATTTCCAGCGCCACGGGAATCTCCCGCTGGGGGTCGCAACTCAGGCTCACCCGCACCGTGTCGCCGATGCCCTGTTGCAGCAGCGTCCCCAGGCCGATGGCGCTTTTGATGGCGCCCATCTGGAACGGCCCCGCCTCGGTCACGCCCAGATGCAGGGGCCAGTCTGTTTTCCGGCTCAGTTCCTCATAGCAGCGGATCATGGTGGGTACGTGGCTGGACTTGATGCTCACCTTGATTTTTTCCACACCCGCGTCTTCAAAATAACCGATGTTCCGCTCGGCGCTTTCTACCAATGCCGCCACGGTGACGCCGCCGTGTTTGTCGATCAGGTCTTTCTCCAGGCTGCCGCTGTTCACGCCGATGCGCACGGGGGTGCCGTGGGCCTTGAGCGCGGCGATGACTTCATCCACCCGTTTTTTGCTGCCGATGTTGCCGGGGTTGATGCGGATGCAGTCGGCCCCCAGTTCGGTGCTGAGGATGGCCATGCGGTAATCAAAATGGATGTCGGCGATGAGCGGAATGTGGATGCCCGCCTTGATGGCGGGCAGGGCGCGGGCGCTTTTTTCGTTGGGCACGCTCACGCGGATAAGCTCGGCCCCTTCCGCCTCGCAGGCGAGAATTTGCGCGATGGTGGCTTCGGGGTCGTAAGTTTTGGTGGTACACATGGTCTGCACCCGGATGGGCGCGCCACCGCCAATGGCCACGCCCCCCACGGTGATCTGTTTTTTACTGGCCATGTTTCAGCAACTCCCTTGTTTTGCGTCGTGCCCAGGCGTCTGTCGCCATCAGGGCCTCCACGCCCTCTACCGCCTGAGTATCGTGAGCCTTCAGGCAGGCGTCCACCAAACGGGGGATTTGCGCAAAACCGACGCGCCCCTCCAGAAAAGCCGCCACCGCCACCTCGTTGGCGGCGTTCAGCACACAGGGGGCTGTGCCTCCCGCCTGGCCTGCACCGTAGGCCAGTTCCAGGCAGGGAAACTTGCGCTGGTCTGGTTTCTCAAACGTCAGCTTGCCCCATTCGTCGGGCGCGACATGCCGGGGCACGTTGCTGGCGGGCCTGCGGGGCGCAAACAGGGCATAGAGGATGGGGGTGGTCATGTCGGGTGCGCCGCACTGGGCCTTGTAGCTCTGGTCGCGGAAACGCACCAGCGAATGCACGATGGACTGGGGGTGGATCACCACGCGGATGCGGTCATAACCCAGGCCAAACAGCCGCTGGGCCTCGATCACCTCCAGGCCCTTGTTCATGAGTGTGGCGCTGTCGATGGTGATCTTCGGCCCCATGGCCCAGGTGGGGTGATTCAGCGCCTGCTGCACGGTGACACCGGCCAGACGCCGGAGCGGCCAGTCCCGGAAAGGCCCGCCGCTGGCGGTGAGCCACAGCTCCTGCACCTCGCGCAGGCGCTCACCCGCCAGACATTGCCAGATGGCCCCGTGCTCGCTGTCCACGGGGCAGAGCGTGCCCCGCGACACGCTCACGTGCCTCAGCAGCAGGTCGCCCGCGCTCACCAAACTCTCTTTGTTGGCCAGCAGCAACACCTTGCCGCCCTCTGCCGCCGCCAGCGCAGGGCGGATGCCCGCGTTGCCCACCAGGGCCATCATCACGTGGCTGTGGGGGCCGCTGCCGATGTGTGCCAGCACCGCCTTTTCACCGGCCAGCAGTTTGAAGCCTTTGGGCAGATGGGGGCGCAACACCTGGGCCGCTTTGGTGTCGGTCAGGCCCACCACCTTCACGCCGTGGGCCAGGGCGCGGGCCATGAGTTCCCGGTGGTTTTTCCGCGTGATGAGCGAGGTGAGGGGTATCCGCTGCTCGGCGGCCACCTTCAGGGTGCTTTCGCCGATGGAGCCGGTGGCCCCCACCACGCACAATCCCGCGAGTGGTTTTTGCATCCGCGCAGTATGCCGCCGGGGCGGGGGCTATGCCATGTTTTCTGGCGGCGGCCCCACGCCCAGGCGGGGATCGTGAAACTCCAGCTCTGCCTGGGGCGTGGCCAGTTCGGGAAACGAACAGACGCCCCCCAGTTTTTCCACCATCCGTTTCAGGTCTTCGGCCCGCACAATCAGCGCCCCCACTTTTTTGCGGTCGGTGACGTCAATGATGAAAGCGTGGTCCCGCGTACACACCTCCACCCGGTAACAGTCCGTCTGCTCAAACGGTTCGAAATATTCCTGGCGGTATTCGTTGAAGTCGTCCAGTGTCCAGGTTTCATACAAATCCTGAAACACGTCCAGCTTGTGGAATTGGCCGAAGAGTTCAAGCATGTGGA
>CAYJOG010000474.1:0-2694 GCA_964371695.1 uncultured bacterium | reverse complement strand
CTTTCACCGACCGCGCCGCCACACAGGCCATGATGGGCCTGCGGGGTGTGCTGGATGTGCTGATTCCCCGTGGCGGCCAGGGACTGATTCGGGCGGTGGTGC
Source organism: uncultured bacterium (assembly GCA_964371695.1). GTDB lineage: Bacteria > CAYJOG01 > CAYJOG01 > CAYJOG01 > CAYJOG01 > CAYJOG01. Next base: position 2,592 of record CAYJOG010000474.1, on the reverse strand, counting down.
AAAACGCCAAGTTGCCCACACTGGAAACCGGCGTGGGCAACTGCCACCTGTTTGTGGATGAAAGCGCTGATCTGGACAAAGCCCTGGCGATTCTCGTCAACGCCAAGACACAGCGCCCCGGCGTGTGCAACGCCATCGAAACCCTGCTGGTGCACCGGGCGGTGGCGGCAGAATTTCTGCCCCGCGCCAAGGCGGCCCTGGACAAACACCACGTGGAACTGCGGGGCTGCCCCGCCACGCGCAAAATCATCAGCGCCAAACCGGCCAAACCCGCCGACTGGGCCACGGAATATCTGGACCTGATTCTGGCCATCCGAGTGGTGGCGGACGTGGAAGAAGCCATCACGCACATCCGCGAATACGGCACCCAACACTCCGAGACCATCCTCACCCGCAACATGGAGGCCGCCGAGCGGTTTTCTCAGGCCATTGATGCGGCGGATATTTTCATCAACGCCTCCAGCCGTTTTGCCGACGGGGGGGAATACGGCTTTGGGGCGGAAATCGGCATCAGCACACAAAAACTCCACGCCCGTGGCCCCATGGGTCTGAAGGCGCTGACGACCTACAAATACATTGTGCGGGGCGATGGCCAGACAAGGCCGTGATTGTTCATGAAGCCCTCTGAAGATGAATATCTCGAAGCCCTGGGCCGCCTGCCCCAGGCCAAAAACGAGCGCCTCGCCGAAACGCGGGCCTGTTTTGAGCAGTGGCTGGAATTGCAGAAGGCGCTGAAACAGGCCGACCGTTATCACCTGCACGAAAGCGCCCCCGTGGCTGGCCAGAACCTGATGACACAGATTCAGGGCGCGCTGGGACAAATCGAACAGTTGCGCCAGACCATGGCCACACTGGACGAAACCCACACCCGGCGCGAAACCGCCCTGCAAAAAGAAATGACTCTCAAAACTGTGGTGCGCCGTTATCAGGGGGCTTCGTGAGCCTTTCCGCCGCCGGACATGCCCCCATGGAAAGCCGCCGCGCCCGCCTGTTGGGGGCATTGGGCCTGAAGGTGCAGGAAATCGACCGGCGACTGAACAGCCTGCAGGACCAGTGGCTTCAGTTGCAACAACTGGCCCTGCCCGAACACACCCCCCTGCCCTCACCCGAAGACCCGGCCCACGTGCGTTACAGCCCGCGGCTGATTCCCGCCATCACCCGGCAAAAAGAAACCATGACCCGGTTGCGCAAGGGGCTGCTCACCATCGAAAGTGGTTATCAGGAACTGCGCGCCGCCGCAGAAGAAGAACAGCGCCTGCGTCACGAACTGCTCAGCCTCACGCCAGAGCCGCCTCCGCCGCCAGAAGAAATAACACCCGAAGCAGAAACGCCTCCCCCGCCAGAGGCCACGCCGTGACGCTCGAGGCCATCCGTCAACACCTGGGCCGCACCATGCCCCGGCGCACCTATGAACATGTGCTGCGGGTGGAAGAAACCGGCGCGGAACTGGCCGCCCTGCACGGCCTGGACGAACAGCCCGTGCGCCTGGGTTGTCTGCTGCACGACGCCTACAAACACCTTACCCTCAAGGAGCTTCAGGACGCCATGGGAGAAGACCTGCACAACCTCACCCCCCAGGAGCGCGAAGCCCCCAACCTGCTGCACGGCCAGGTGGCGGCCCGGCTGTGCCCCGCCGAGTTTGGCGTGTCTGACACCCGCGCACTTCAGGCCATGCGGTTTCACACCACCGGCCACCCGGCGTTTTCGCCAGAGGCCCTGGCGGTGTTCGTGGCCGACAAGTCAGAACCGGCGCGGGATTATCACGGCATCGCGCTGATCCGTTTCGAGGCCCGGCGCAACCTGAGCGCCGCCGCCGCCCTCATCAGCCGCCGCACACTCACCCACCTGCTCAAAAAAAACCAGCCCGTACACCCGGCGGCCATTGACGCCTATAACCACTGGCGCGGGGCGGCCACGTGAAAAACAACCTTTTTCGCCTGTTGCTGACGCTTTCGCTGATGGGCGCGGTCATCACGTTCGCCACCACGCTGTTCACCTATGAACGCCTGAAAAATCGCGACGCCACCGGCAGCACGTGGGAAACCGACGGTGGTTTTTTTGCTGGTCTGAAGGGCGCATTGGGGTCGCGGGCCTGCCCCACACAGCTCAAACGTTACGAAACCGTGAACGTGCTGATTGCCGGTGTGGACGCCGGTGAAGAAAGCGGCCGCACCGATTCCATTCACGTGCTGCGACTTTATAACAACAGCGGTCACGCCGGTGTGGTGAGCATTCCCCGCGACAGTTTTGTGCCCATCGACGGCACCAGCCACCACGACAAGATCAACGCCGCCTATGCCACGGGCGGGGCCGATCGCCTCAAACGCACGGTGGAAAACTTCATGGGTGAGCCCATGGATCACTACGTGGTGGCGGACCTGGACGCCTTTGTGCAGGTGGTGGATGAGTTTGGCGGCGTGGACATCACGGTGGAAAAAAAGATGCGCTATCACGATCGCCACGGCAATCTGCACATCGACCTCAAGCCGGGCCGCCAGCATCTGAATGGCACAGAGACCATGGGTTATGTGCGTTTTCGCCACGACCGCACCGGCGATTTTGGCCGCATTGTGCGTCAGCAGACCTTTGCCC
>CAYJOG010000473.1:0-2697 GCA_964371695.1 uncultured bacterium | reverse complement strand
TAACGACGGCGGGCTGGCCAAGGTTTGGACAGGAAAGCCTCTGTAAATGATCTACCATTTCCGAAAACGCTCTAAGGAATGACGGTGGCATCTTCCCTCTCCCCTCCGACTTTCGGCTTCCAACTTCCAACCGCCGGCATCTGGTTTATCCTCTGGCCCCTATGCCCCCCCGTGGTTTTAAATCTGTTTATAAAGTCCGTCCTGGACTTTATAAACCCACCGCCGACGGGGGCAAGGCCCCCTTGGCGGAACAAAAACCTCAGCGTTCCAGACACTTCGGTTTTTGGCGCAGGCTGCTATCGCCTTTGCTCGGCCAGATGCCCCAATGGGCATCTGGAAAAATTCCTCGCAAACTCATGGCCCGCCGTGCCTGTTTGCAAACGAATGGGGATTCGCCTGCAAACAGGCACTTATGGCCCGCGTTTGGGGCGCACCTGTTGTTGGGGGCCTACGCGGTCACGCTCTCGGCCATGGGGGCGCTGTTGCCCGCCATGGCCCAGGGCCTGGGGTTTGAAGAAACCCAGGGCCGCCTGTTTCAATTCACCTATGGCGTGGGGTTTCTGCTGGGCCTGCTGTTGCTGCGCACGCCGCCGCTCACGCGCAGCAACCGCGCCCTGGCGGTGCTGAGCGCGGCGGGGTTGGCGCTGGGTCTGTTGGTGTGGAACCAAAGCCCCTCACTGGGCGCACTGGCCGCCGCCACGGGGCTGGTGGGCGTGATGGGGGCTTGGCTGGAAGTGGCCGTGAACGCCCTGGTGGTGCGTTTGTTCAAAACCAACCCCACCGGCGCGGTGAGTCTGCTGCACGCCACTTTTGGCCTGGGGGCCTGGGCGGGGCCCATGGCCATGGCTTGGTGGCTGGGCAAGGGGGGCAGTTGGCGCGACGTGCCGCTGGTGAACGTGGGGTTGTACGCCCTGGCGGCGGGTGTGCTTTTTGTGTCACGGGTTCCCGCCGAGGCCCCCGCCGCCGCGCCCGGTCCCACCCCCGCGCCGCCTCAAAAATCCCACGCCCTGCCCTGGCTGCTGGGCGGTGTGACGGTGCTCTACATCAGCGCCGAAATGAGTCTGGCGGGCTGGGCCCCGGCGGCGCTGAAGGAAAGGTTTGATCTGGACAACGCCCGCGCGGCGGGGCTGATTGGTTATTTCTGGCTGATGATGGCCTCTGGCCGGTTGTTGTGCGGCCTGCTGAGCCGGCGGTTTTCGGCCCAGGCGCTGCTGGTGGCGGCAAGCGCGCTCAGCTCGTTGTCGCTGCTGTGGCTGGTGATGGCCCCCACGCTGGGTCAGGGCCTGTGGGCGCTGTGGTTCACGGGGTTTTTCTACAGCGGCATCATCGCCTTTGCCCTGGCGCTGGCGGCAGGGCGGGACGAAAACCGCGTGCAGCAGAACACCGCCTTCATTGTCACCTGCCTGGGGGTGGGGCTGCTCACCGGCCCGCCACTGCTGGGCTTTTTTGCCGAGCGGGCCGCCAGCCTGTGGTTCATCCTTCAGGCCGCCGCCTTCATCAACGCGGCTTTGCTGGTGGTGTCGGTGGTGGTGTGGCGGCGACACACAAAAAACCCCGGCCAGTTGGCGCGGGGTTTTTGATTGATTTCAAACGGGGTTGTTCTGAAAAAGCTTGTGTGAACAGCCGGTTATTCGGCCTGGCACTTGAGCATGCACGAACGGAACATGGAGCCGGCGTATTCGGCGCAGATGTCCGTCATGCACTCGCCCTGCATGGACGTGTCCATGGCGCCGCCCTCGCCAATGCGCGAGGTGCCTTTGGATCCGGGCAGCGACAGCTTGCCCCGGTTGCTCACCAGCTTCCAGTGCACGTCTTCTTTGAGAAACGCACTGAACAGCGTGCCCTCGGCCATCTCGATTTTTTTGCCCTTCACGCCAGCGCCCACGGGGGCCACCAGCAGCGACACGGGGGCCATCATCAGCCCCACGGCATAAGCGCCGGTTTTGGCCAGGTCCTGACCCTGCGCGCCGCGCATGGTGGTGGCCAGGGGCACCTTGGTGCCGTCATAGGCCTCCACGTGGGTAAGGTCCATGATCATTTTGCCGCCACGGCCCCAACCACGGGCGGGGCGCACTTCTTTAATCACAGCAAAGGCCCGTGCGCCACGGGGAATCACCACAAACCCCTTGGCCACCACGGCGCGGTCCACCGAAAAACGCACCGAGTCGCCGGGCTGGGCGGTCTGGCTGCTGAGGAACTCATCGAGCCGCAGTGTCACGGCGCTGTCCTGCTCAATCGTCAGGCGACGGCCCTGTTTGCTGGCATAAACGGCATTGGGTTTCATGGCCTGTTCCGAGGACATCGTGCCCCCCTTGGCCCACACATGACCTGCGAGCAGGGCGCTCAAGCCCGCCCCCAAAAGGCCAATTTTGCTGAAACGATTCATGGTCTTCCTCCTCGGCTTTTTTAATACCATCCGCTGGGGACGCATATTTTGACCGAATTGGCGCATAATTTTTGGGGTGCGTTTTTGCAGGCACCGCCTGGGCCACAAAAAAACCGGCGTTTAGCGCGCCGGTTTTTTTTCGCCTGGGCAGTCCCAACCCTGGCTGATGGACAAATGGGGGTCAGCAGGGTGTTGATAAACACCCTGAAAAATCCAGGGATGGATTTTCCGCTTGCCGGGGGTTTTTCAACCCCCGGCAAAAGCGCCATTTTGCGAGAGCTTTGCTTGAGCAAAATGGGTTGAGAAAGGCC
>CAYJOG010000472.1:0-2699 GCA_964371695.1 uncultured bacterium | reverse complement strand
CAAGATGCCTGCGCCACCAAAAAATAATGGAAAAGGAATTAAGAAGAAGGTGTGCCGTCCATATTTCTACTGGATTCCCGCTTTCGCGGGAATGACGCCACCTCCTGGAAAATGAAAAGCCGCTGGAGAGAAGGCGTCCCAAAAGGGAGAGGGAAAGATGTTCCATCGCCATGAACGTGGTAAAACCCCCCCTAATCCCCCACCACGGTGGTGAAGGTGATGGGGTGGTCGTGCAACTGGAGCAGCACAGTGTCGGGGTTCATCAACTGGCTGGGGCTGAGCACGCCTTTTTTGTGCGCCCCCGGCCCCGCCAGCAGCGCGGCATAGAGCGCCAGCAACTCGGCGGTGAGGCCATAGGGGTCTGTGCCGCTGGCGATGCAATGGGCCGTGCGGCCATCGCGGGTTTCCACGCGGGCCAGGATTTCATATTTCGCGCCGCTGCGTGTGGCGTCGTCGGGGCCTTCGGGCAACAGGCCGATGCCCTTTTCCAGCAGTTCGCCCATGGGGCTGCTCATCAGCAGGCCCCCCAGCGAGCGCGAAAGTTTCACCACCCGCTCGTTGGCGGGTTTCATGAGAAACCATGTGTTCACGGCGTCGGTCTTGACGGTGCGAGGCACGGTGATGGCCTCGGCCAAAGGGGTCAGCACGGCGCGGCGGGCGTGCTCCGCCCCCGGAAAAACAAAATCCATGGCTTCTTCGCCGGGATAACTCTCTACCCACTTCGCACCGCGCCACACAAGGCCCGGCTCGGTGAGCACACCCAGCAGGCTTTTGAGCGTGCCCCGCGTGAGTGACCCGGTGCTGGTGCGATACACAATGTCCACCCGCTTGAGCCATGGCGCTTTGCCCCCCTGGGCCAGGGCCTGGGCGGCCTTGTACGCCGCCACGTCGCCGGGCACCACGTCAAACCCCATGGCGGGGGACATGGCCACACCGGCGGCGCGGGCGGGGGCGTCCAACTCGGCCACCACCTGATGCACAAACTGCTGCTCGCCGGTGGTGTCCAGATAATGGCAACCGGCCTTGAGCGCGGCGCGGGCCACAGGCATGCCGGTGAGGCGGAACGGCCCGGCGGCGCTCACCAGCACCCGCCCCTGGGCCGCCATGTCCACCAGCGCGTTTTCGTCGCTGGTGTCGGCCACCAGGGCCGGGGGATTGCTTTTAAGTGAACGGGCCAGGGCCTGGACTTTTTCGGTGTTGCGACCCGCCACGGCAAAGTTCACGCCGCGTTTTTCCAGTGCGCGGGCAATGAGCTTGCCGGTGAAACCGGTGGCGCCATAGAGCACCACGTCAAAGGGGCGTTGGGCGGGCATGGCGGAAGTTTAGCAGGGTGATTCCGCTGGCCTGTCAAAACATTCGGCGGGCGCCGCGATAGGCCGGGCCCCAGTATTTGTCGCCCTGCAGAAAACTGTAGGCCACGCCCTTGCTGCTGGCGCTGTGGGCAAACCGATTGCCCCCCAGGTAAATCCCCACGTGGGTGATGCCCCCGCCCCGGGGCGAAAAGAACACCAAGTCGCCCGGCGCGAGGTCTTCGGTGCGCAGGGGAATGCCCTGTTTGAACTGCTCGCGGGCCGTGCGGGGCAGGTCAATGCCCGCCCGCAGAAAGGTCTTGAGGGTAAAACCACTGCAATCGGTGCCGCTGGGGTTTTCGCCGCCCCAACGATAAGGCGCGCCCCAGAACCGCTGCATTTCGGCCCACATCTGATGATGCCTTGGGCTGACAGCAAAACGCCCCTCGCGGCCCCGGCTGATGGCCGAGATGAAATCGGGCGTTTTGGCCCAGCGGATGAAGTGCCCCAGGTCGCCCGCGCTGAAACCGGGCTGCTGGGCGTAATAACGCATCAGACTCCAGAAATATTGCCCCACCACGCCGCTGTAGCGGGTCAGGCTCTGGCCCAGGTTCCAGGCTTCCAGCAGGTGCTGGTCAGACAGGTTTTTGCGGTTGAGCAGGCTGGCGATGTCGTTGGCCTGATCCTGACTCAGACCGGCTTCCCTGAAAATGGACGCCGCCAGACCGCTCAACAACTGGTTGCGGCCCGCCGTGGCGGTGCGGGCGCTGGCCACCGGGGCCATCGCCATCAGACCCACCACCACACACAGGGCGGCGGCGAGAAGTGCCTTATGGTGCTTCATCCGTTTCATTGGCGGCGGATTGTTACGGGCCACCCGGCCCCTGTAAAGCAAATGCTGTTAAAGCCATTGTAGCGCAGTTTTCCGACATTTAATTAACATGCGCCATCTCCCCGTCATGCCCGTGAAAGCGGGAATCCAGTTAAAGGAAGAAGAAAAACCTTCAAAAAAATAAGCGGATAATCTTTTCATGGGCGACAGCGGGGGAACGGTCTGCCCCACCTGCGGTGCGGCGGCAGAGCCGAATCAGCGGTTTTGCCGGGCCTGCGGCAAACCCCTGGGCGGGGCGGCCCGCCAACCCGCCGTGGGCCAGACCGTGAGCCGCCCCCCCGACCCCCGCGCCCCCAAAATCCAGCAGCAGGCTGTGCCTGCCCCCACACAAAACCCCGCAGCCCACCCCATCCGCCCCAGGGTGGAACCCATTGATCTGGCACTGCCGCCCTCCCCCATGCCCTCAGCCCGCCGCGCTGTCGCCACGACACCCATGCTTTCCGGGGTGGCGGTGGTGCTGTTCATCGGGTTCATGGCGGGGGCCTCGGCGAAGAAGGTTGTGAAGTCGCTCTTCTTCG
>CAYJOG010000471.1:0-2708 GCA_964371695.1 uncultured bacterium | reverse complement strand
CCGCCTTTTAAAGAAAAAGGTTCTTTGCCTTTTTTTCAGGCAGGCGGGGACGCCAGCCCCACTGCAAGAGAACAGAAAAAAAACGGAAAAAGGTATGGTGTTTTTATTTCAACTGGATTCCCGCCTTCGCGGGAATGACGCCAACGCTTCAATTTGTCCGCATCAAGCAGGACCTTGCCATAGAACCATCTCAGCAGTGTTTATAGGGAAAGCTCTACTGTTTTTACACCTGACGCGACAGACGCCACGTGAACAACATCGCCGCCCCCAGCACCGACAGGTTGGGCAGCCACGCCCCCAGCACTTCGGGCAACACGCCGCTGCTGCCCAGCGATCGCCCCAGCATCATGGTCACGTAATAACCCAAAATGCCCAGCAGGCTGATGCCCAGGCCCAGCCCCCCTGTGGTGCGTTGGGGCTTCATGCCCAAAGGCGCGCCCAGCAGCGCAAAAGCCAGACAGGCAAAGGGCAAGGCGATTTTCTGGTGCAGGTCCACGGTCATCTGGCGCAGCACGTTGGGGGGCTGGCCACCGGTTTCACGGGTTCTCTGAATAATGTCCCGCCAGCGGGCGAATGAAACCTCCGTGGGATCCACGGCCATTTCCTCCAGCCCCTGGGGGTCGGTGTTCAGTTCAAACCCCATGCTGCGAAAGTGGCTTTGCAGGTGGAACTGGCCGGTTTTGTCGAACTCATACAGGTAACCGTCCTGAAACACCCACTTGCCCTCACCGCCAAACGACGCCAGCGACGCAGTGACGTATTGCCGGTTGCGGCCCTCCGGGTCCACGGCATAAAAACTCACCCGCTTGAGCAGGCCGTCGCTGAAGGAACCAGCCATGAGAATGGCCTGACGCCCGCCCCCCAGGGGCAGACGCATGAACACACTGCGCCGGTCCATGCCCTCAACCTTGCCTTTGCGGATCTGCCTTTGCACCACCTGCATCTGCTGGTTAAAGCGCGGCACCACCGCGTCGCTCAGCCACAACACCCCCAGGCTCACCAGCGCACAACTGAAGGCCACCGGCAACATCAGGCGGCCATAGCTCACACCCCCGCACAACACGGCGGTGATCTCCTGGTGCGCGCTCAACCGCCCAAAGGCCAGAATGCTGCCCAGCAGCATGGCCATGGGCACCGCCATCACCACCACGCCGGGCGCAGCCATCCACAACATCTGGCTCACCAGCGAAAAAGGCGGGCTGAACTGCACCATGAACCGCGCCACCTTCAGCAGCACCGCCGTGCCATAAAGCAGGCCGCTGAAGGTGAGCACGCTGAACAGCACCGGCAGGGCCAGTTCCATGAGCACCCAGCGATCGAGTCGGCGGGGGATCATGCCGATTCCAATTCCAAAGAGCAGAAATTGGAATCGTGCCGTTGGCCTTGCCATTCGTCCTGAATGGCTGCGGCCCGGCGCGGCGCAGGCAAAGCCTGCTTGCGCCGCGAACACCTGCGGCTGCGCCTCGGTGTTCGGGGAGAATTCATCCATGAATTCATGCCAATTCTCTCCTCCCTTTGTTGTTTATTCCCATGGGGCTTACGGGCCTTGCTTGGCTTGCTTAATGTCGTCTCGATTCAGAATTGGCATCAGTCTTCCGGCGGGTCCGCAGGGGGGCGGGGCGGCAGGGTTTTTTCCAGGTCGGCCTGAATGTCGTCCAGCGTCTGCGACAAACGGGCGATGGGCGGCGGCTCAGCGTCCAGGCTCTCATCCAGCGTTTCGTCGTAGGCTTCGTTTTCTTCCACCATGGCCTCAAAGGTGGCGGGCAGCTCTGGCAAAGGGGCTTCGACGGGCACGTCCTCGTGGGGGGCCAGGCCCTTCTGACGCCACAGGGCCGGTGTGGGCGCGATGAGGGGGTCTTCTTCTTCCTCCTCTGGTCCGCCGGGCAGGTCCAGTCCCGCCAGGGTGAACTTCCGCCCCAGATATTTTTCCCGCGCCAGTTCGCTGTTGGCGATTTCGTGGGGCGTGCCGTGTTCGATGATATGACCCTTTTCCATGAGATAGGTGCGGTCGGTGATGGCCAGGGTTTCCCGCACGGAATGGTCGGTGAGCAGAATGCCCAGGCCCCGGTCGCGCAGGCCCCGGATGATTTCCTGAATGTCCTCGATGCTGCGGGGGTCCACACCGGTAAAGGGTTCGTCCAGCAGCAGAAAGTGCGGCTCCACGCTCAGCGCACGGGCGATTTCAAGCCGCCGCCTTTCGCCGCCACTCAGGGTGTCGCCCCGGCTGCGGCGCAGGTGCTCCAGATGAAATTCCTCCAGCAGGCGGTCAATGATCTCCTGCCTTTTTTTGCGGCCCCGCACCCGCAGTTCCGGAATCAGACGCAGGTTGTCCTCCACGCTCAGGCGGCGGAACACGCTGGTCTCCTGGGCGAGATAACCCAGGCCCCGCCGGGCGCGCTGATACATGGGCAGGCGCGTGATGTCCTTGCCGTCCAGCATCACCTGCCCCTTGTTGGGCCGCACAAACCCCACCACCATATAAAACGTGGTGGTCTTGCCTGCGCCGTTGGCCCCCAGCAGGCCCACGATTTCACCCTTGTGTACGTGCAGGTCCACACCCTCCACCACACGGCGGCCCTTATAGGCTTTGACAAGTTGTTTGGCTTCTAACTTCACAGATTCAGACTTCCACTCAGGTTGTTCGTGTCCACGGTCATTTCCAGGTCCACCTGGCCGCCAAGGGTAATCAAAGCACCCTCCGGGCGAAA
>CAYJOG010000470.1:0-2722 GCA_964371695.1 uncultured bacterium | reverse complement strand
GGGTGTCGGGTTATGTGCGGTGGTATGCCCTGTGGGTGGCGGCGGGCGTGGTGGTGTGGCGGGTTTTTCCGGAGCAGGCCCGGCCCGGCAGTCTGCGCCACAAAACCCGGCAGCTTGTGCAACGCCTGGACCAAAACCCCTACCGCCTGCTGCCCGGTGTGCTCACGCTATTGGCCGCTGGGTTGTTTTTCATTTTGTTTTTGGGACTCAGTGTGGCCACGCTGGTGAAAGCCACTGGTATCGCGGGCGTGTTCACCATGGCGGGCCTGGGTCTGCTGGGAGCGGCAAGTTTTTTTTCTTCCTCCACCACTTCACGCAACACCGCCCTGTTGCTGGGCCTGCTGCTGCTGGGGGCCAGGGCGTTGTTGGGGGGCGCGGGGGTGCGGGGTCTGGACCTGCCGGTGCCCCTGATGGGCTGGTGCGCCCTGTGGGTGGGCCTGTTGATTCTGCTGCGTTTGCAGGTACACAAGCCACTGGCCTTTTTGTTTGTTTTCTGCGGCTCTCTCACACTGATGGCGCTGGAGTTTTATGTGGCCCCCCTGCCCGCCCAGCGGCACGCCGTGGCCGCGCAAAAAGGCGTGCGGCTGTTGTCGTTCAACCCTCGGCTGGATTACCGCTGGGCGCTGGAAGGCTGCAAAAAGAACACCTACTGGATGGGCACGCGTGTGCTGGCGGGCATTGGCAAAACCACCACCCTGCTGAAGAACAGAAAGGGTTTTCGGCTGGGGGGCAGCACGTCTGACAACGGGGCCATCGACTGCCAGTTGCGCCTGCTGATGACGGGCGACCAGGGCCACCGGGGCGGCGTGCATGTGCTCTCCGAAAACAACGGCAAGGTGCTTTATCAGACACCCCGCCCAAAAGGTTTTGAGAGCGGCATCACCGGCATGGCCTATGACCCCCGCCGGGCGTGGCTCTTTGCCGCCAAAGAGGCCGAGTTCTACATCTGGTGGCTCAATGTGCAGAACCCCCGCCACCCGGTGCTGAAAAAAATCCGCCAGCACGCCACCAACGTGTGGGCCTGCCAGCAGACGGGGGGCCCGTGTCTGGTGGGCGCGTCCCAAAAATGGCTGCATTTTCACCACGGCGATGGCCTGGAGAAAACCATCCTCACTCCCCGTGTGGGCCGCTCGCTGGCGCCCAACATGGCGCTGGACGAACCCCACCGCCGGGTGTTTGTAGCCGACCTGCTGCGCCGCCGCGTGATGCTGCTGCGCCTGCCCGCCTTTAAACCCGCCGGATTTGTCACCGTGGGGCTGGGCATGCGGTATATGGCCTATTGGCCCCACGCAGGCAAGGTGGTGGGGGCCAATTTCATGAACGGCTGGCTGTATGAATTCAGCCACCGGCATGCCCCCCGGCGGCTGATTTTTGTGGGGCGCAAAACCCGCGCCCTCACCGTGAGCCGCGATGGAAAAAGCCTGCTGTGGTGTGCGGCGTCGGCCTGTTACAAATGGCGGCGTTACTGGAAATTAACCACTGGCGCGAATCTTCAAAAACGCCATAATGGCCAGCGGTTTTTCAGCATCCACGGGAGGACGCCACCATGATCGGATTCGAACTGACCGACGAGCAGCGCCAGTTGCAGGAACTGGCCCACGACTTTGCCATCAATGAGATGCGCCCCGCCAGTCCACATCACGACGAAACCGGCGAATTTCCCCGTGAGGTGCTCAAAAAAGCCCATGAACTGGGCCTGATGGACACACACATCCCCACCGAGGCCGGCGGCATGGGCCTGGGTGTGCTGGATGGCGTGATCATCGCCGAAGAAACCGCCTATGGCTGCACCGGCATCATGACAGCCATGGAGGCCAACGGTCTGGCCCAGGCCCCGCTGATTGTGGCGGGCAGCCCTGAGCAGTGGAAGAAATTCCTCGGCCCCATGACCGAAGAACTGAAGTTTGCAGCCTATTGCGTAACCGAGCCGGGCGCGGGCAGCGACGTGGCCGGCCTGCGCACCACCGCCACGAAGGTGGGCAACGACTATGTGCTCAACGGCGCGAAGATGTGGATCACCAACGCCGGTGTGGCGGACTGGTATTTTGTGCTGGCCTACACCGACAAGGAAAAAGGCCACAAGGGCATGACCGGGTTTATCGTGGACCGCCACAGCGACGGCATTGAGGTGGGCAAAAAAGAGATGAACATGGGCCAGCGGTGCAGCGACACCCGCGCCGTGATGTTCAACGACGTGAAGGTGCCCGCCGAAAACGTGCTGGGACAGGAAGGCGACGGATTCAAAATCGCCATGTCGGCCTTTGACCACACCCGCCCGCCGGTGGCCGCCGGGGCCGTGGGCCTGGCGCGGGCCGCCATGGACCACGCCATGGACTACAGCCAGCAGCGCACCACCTTTGGCAAACCCATCTTCGCCCATCAGGCCATCAGCTTCATGATTGCCGACATGGCCATGAAAATTGACGCGGGGCGCTTTCTGGTGTGGCACGCCGCCTGGCTCAAGGACAACGGCAAACGCAACACCAAACAGGCCGCCATGGCCAAGGCATTCGCCGCCGACATGGCCATGGAAGTGGCCACCAACGCCGTGCAGGTTTATGGCGGTTATGGCTACAGCAAGGAATATCCCGTGGAAAAACTCATGCGCGACGCCAAGATTTACCAGATTTACGAAGGCACCAGCCAGATACAGCGCCTGATCATCAGCAAGGAGCTTTTCACGCGGAACAAATAATCCGACATCATTTGCCCTCTCCCTGAG
>CAYJOG010000469.1:0-2723 GCA_964371695.1 uncultured bacterium | reverse complement strand
GGGCGGCGGCGTCAATGGTCACGTTGGGTCGGCTTTAATAAATCATGCCCACAGCGCCCAGCGGCACACGCACCTGGGTGATGGAAAGGCCGTTGGGCCTGCGCCAGCCGCTCATGACTTCGCCGATGGGGTCGGGCAGGGCGCTCACCACTTCCAGTCCCTCCACCATGCCCTGAATGCGTTTTTCATTCAGTGTGAGGCGGTCCAGCAGGGCCTTGGTGAGACCCGCTTTTTTGCCCAGGGACAAGTCTTTTTGGTTGGCCTTGAGAATGGTCGCCTGCTGGTGGCGCAGCTCGCTGGCCATGGTTTTGAGCACGGCGTTTTTGGCGGCTTCTCCCTGCAACGCCACAAAAGCGCTGGCGGCCTTGGCCTTTTGGCCTATTTCCCGTACCTGGGCCGCCAGGGAAGGCGTGGATTTTCTGGCCGTGCTCACTGGATGCTCCGCATGGTCATGCCGCTGGGCAGTTTGGGATAAAAGAACGTGCTTTTTTGTGGCAGCACCACACCGGCGCGGGCCAGTTCCATCACCAGCGGCAGGGGGGTGGGGCGGCACAGAATCACGGCCCCCACGCCGGGGCGGTCCAGCAGGCCCTTGAGCGCGGTGAAATCCTTGAGATAGCCCACACCTTTTTCCTGGGCGATGTCCTCGGCGCTCAGGCCCAGCACCTCCTGAAACAAGGCCCCCTGCAACAGGGCGGTGTCCAGGCGCTTGAGGTTGTCCGGCACGCTGGTGAGATCCGCGATTTTGTTGGCCCGCAGTGTGAGTCGCAGGGGCGACTGGCCGGGCTGCAACAGCAGGAAGGTGGCGTCGCCCCCTTGGTGTTCGCTGCCCCGCAGGGCGCGGTGGGCATCTGCGGGCAGGGCGCTCAGGGTTTCCACCTCAAACCAGTTTTTCAAGTGGTTTTGCCAGTCGGGCGCGCCCGCGAGCACCTCGGTGGTGACCCAGCGGTGGATGGGATAAACCACCACGCCTTCGTCCTGACCGTCAATCAGCGTGAAGGTCATCTGGCTGGCGGCCTGGGCGGTGGGGGTGCCCGACATCACCTGTTTGTATTGCAGGCTGGTTTCGTAACGGTGGTGGCCATCGGCGATCAGCACGGGTTTGCTCGCGAGCAATGCCTGGGCCTTCTGGATAAACGCCGGGTCGGTGACACGCCACAGGGCGTTGTCCACCCCCTGGCCGTCGTCATAGGTGGCGTCGGGTTCCTGCTGGGCGATGCGGTGATAGTCGGCGCTCAGGGCAGCGCCGCCTTCATACAGACCCATCACCTGGCTGAAGTTGGTCTGTGTGGCCTCCATGAGTTTCAGGCGGTCTGCCTTGGGGCCGGAGAGGGTTTTTTCGTGGGGCAGCACCACCCTGTTTTCATAGGGTTCCAGACCCACGCAGCAGGTGAGGCCCCAGCGGGTGACGGTTTGTGCGCTGCCGTCCTGACGGTGGTCCACAAAGGACTGGCGCAGAACATATAAAGAAGGTTCTTCGTCTTCTTTCAGCACGCCGTCGGCCAGCCACTGGTGCAGGTTGTGGGCGATTTCGGAATAAACGCCCGGATTATTCTTGTCGGTCAGAATCAGGTGCGCGATGTTGTGCTGGCTCTTGGCCTTGAGCCGCGTGGTGTCATTTTCATCCACCACGTCATAGGGCGGGGCCAGCAGGTCGTTGCATTGTTTCTGGGGATAACGCAGACCCCGAAAAGGAAAGATTTTTGCCATGGCAGCGGATTATAAGCCATTCCGTCAGGCCGTCAGGGGAGGCCGCCGGATGAAAAGGTCTGTTTGAAAAGGCTCCGCGTCCTGGCGTGTGTTACTATTCCGCCAATCATGCGGGTTAAATTTTGGGGAACCAGGGGGTCCTGCGCCACGCCCAGCCCCAACACCAAAGAGTTTGGCGGCAACACGCCCTGTGTCACCGTTCTGTTGCCGGAAGGCGACACGCTGGTGGTGTTGGACCTGGGCACGGGCAGTCGCCAGCTGGGCATGGAACTGCAGAAGATGGGTGAGAAGTATCACTACAAGCTGCACATTTTTCTGTCTCATGTGCATTGGGACCACATCCAGGGGTTTCCGTTTTTCCTGCCGGTTTACCTGCCCAACTGGGAGGTTCACTTTTATGGCGTGGGCGACCTGAAAAAAATGCTGGCGGGGCAGATGCGCCCTCCTTACTTTCCCGTAACGATGGACGCCATGAACGCCGCCATGGTGTTTCACCAGATGCCCCATTTTGGCAAAGCAGTGCAGGTGGGCTCGGCCAAAATCACCCACACCAAGCTGCGCCACCCCAACGACAGCTACGCCTATCGGATCACCGCCGGGGGCAAGTCCATGGTCTACGCCACCGACACCGAGCACCCCGCCGACTCAATCGATGAGAATCTGGTGAATTTCGCCCGCAAGGCCGACCTGTTCATTTACGACGGCCAATACACCGAAGACGAATACAAAAACGGCAAGGTGGGCTGGGGGCACAGCACCTGGATGCAGGGCGTGAAACTCGCCCAGAAGGCTGACCTGAATACCCTGGCGTTGTTCAGCCACGACCCCACCCACACCGATGAGTTCCTGACCAAACTGGAAGCCGAAACCCAGAATGCCTGGCCCAATTCCTTTTTTGCCCGCGAGGGCGCTGAGGTGGATTTGTAATCGGGTATTCCTTCCTTGTCTCAACAGCAGAACGGGCATTTTTGCCAAGGATTATCTGTCTCCTTCGGAGTAGCGGCGGTGTCCTA
>CAYJOG010000468.1:0-2738 GCA_964371695.1 uncultured bacterium | reverse complement strand
GCCAAACACCGTTTCAAAGGCCGAAGGCTCGCAGGTGTTCAGCCAGGTGTGGGGCGATTTTTTTTCGGACTTTTTCTCCAGCACCACCACCTCGTGGCCCGCCTGCGCCAGGGCGCGGGCCGCCGCCAGGCCGCCGGTGCCCGAACCCACCACAATGGCGTCTGCATCCTGCACGGTGGGGGAGGCTAACCAGCGGGGGGTGAAGTTTCAATCAAATGACTTGGAATCTGCTTCAAAAGTACGTCGTGGATTTTTTTAACAGGTGCTGACAGGCGGGGGAACAGCAATTTTTCTCTAGCAATCCCACTGCGCGCTGTAATCTGTCTTTCTTCACGGTTTCAAAACAGGTGTTGCGGCCAGCGGTCGCAGAAAGGGGACACGGCTTGACATTTCCCTTGCAAAAAACAAACCGGCCAACGCGCGGGGTGTTGCCATGAGCGGGCGGGGTCTGACTTTGGTGACGGGGGCCAGTGGCTTGGTAGGTCAGCACGTGGTGCGGCGGCTGCTGAAAGAGGGTTATGGCGTGCGCGCCATGCTCATGCCGGGCGACGGGGCAAAAACCCTGTCGGGTCTGGAAATCGAGCGTGTCGAGGGAGACATCCTCAAACCCGAAACCCTGCCGCGGGCCATGAAAGGGTGCCGGTTTCTCTTTCACATTGCGGCCACCACTTTGGAGTGGGCCAAGGACCGCCGCCTGATTTACAACATCAACGTTCAGGGGCCAAGAAATGTACACAGCGCCGCGCTTGCGGCGGGCATTGAGCGCGCCGTGCATGTGTCCAGTTGCGCCGCCATCGGCTCGGCCACAGACCCGGACCACCCCGCCGACGAAGAAACCATCTACGACCACTGGGACGTGGACTCGCCCTATTTCCACAGCAAGCTGCTGGGCGAGAAAGAGGCCATGCAGTGGGCGCTTCGGGGGCTGGATCTGGTGATTGTGAATCCCCATCAGGTGATTGGCGCGGGAGACGCCGGGCCGAGCGTGACGGGGGGCTTCCTGCTGAAGTTCGCCCGTGGCCAGGTGCCCTTTTACATCGACGCCTGGACCAACTGGATAGACGCCCGGGCGCTGGCGTGGGGCATGGTGCGCGCCCTGGAAAAAGGCCGCAAAGGCGAGCGTTACATCCTGGCCGGGCCGCCGATACACGTGCGGGACATGCTGGAACTGATGGAAAAAATCACTGGCAAAAAAGCCCCCACCCTCATGATTCCCCAGCCGGTGATTGCGGCGGGGGCGTTCGTGATGGAATCCATCGCCGAGCACGTCACCCACCAGACCCCCATGGTGTCGGTGGGCATGGCCCAGGTGCTGAAAAAAACCGCTGTGGTGAGCCACGAAAAAGCGCGGCGGGAACTGGGTTTTGAGCCGCCCTACATCGAAGAAGCCATCCGTCTGGCGCTGGACTGGTTCCGTAAAGAGGGGATGTTGTAGCAACCTCCTTCTGCTGAGGTTCTTGTTGCTACACTGCCCCGGTGAGGTTCACCGCCGAAGAAACCGGTTTCATGTCCCGCGCCCTGGAGCTGGCGGCGGCCCATCGCCACGAGGTGTGGCCCAACCCGCTGGTGGGTTGTGTGCTGGTGCAGGGCAGCCGCGTGATTGGCGAGGGTGCCCACGAAAAATATGGCCACCCCCACGCCGAGGTGATGGCGCTCAAAGACGCCGAAAAACGGGCCGAGTCCGTGGTCGGGGCCACGGTGTTCATCACGCTGGAGCCTTGCGCCCACACGGGCAAGACACCCCCCTGCGCCAGAGCGCTCACCCAGGCCGGTGTGGCCCGCGTGGTGTATTCGGTGATGGACCCCAACCCGCTGGTGAATGGTCAGGGCGAGGCCATGCTCAAAGAGGCAGGCGTGGTGGTGGAAAGCGGCCTGCTGGCGCAGGAGGCCGAGGCCCTCAACCGGGGGTTTCTCAAACGCCAGAAAACGGGCCTGCCGTGGATCACGCTGAAAACCGCCCAGAGCCTGGACGGCAAACTGGCCGACGCGAAGGGGACAAGCCAGTGGATTACGAACGACGCCTCGCGTCAGTCTGTGATGGCGCTGCGCCACGGCCACGACGCCGTGCTGGTGGGCACGGGCACGCTGTTGAACGACGCCCCCCGCCTCACGGTGCGTCCGCCCCAGGGCACGCCGCCGGTGCGCATTGCGCTGGACCTGCACGGACGCCTTGTGTCGCGCCCCGCCCTGCTGGACGAAACCCCAGGCCGCGCCTGGCTGGTGGTGGCCGAAGACGCCCTCTCACCAGCCCACAAGGATTTTGAATCGGCGGGGGGCGTGCTGATTGTGCTGGCGGGGCCATCGGATATCGAGACGGTGTTTCGTCGACTGGCCGCCGAGGGACTGGGCAGTGTGCTGGTTGAAGCCGGACCTACGCTGGCCACGGCGCTTCTGGGCTCAAACCTGCTGGACGAATGGCGGCTGTTTGTGGCCCCGCTGCTGTTGGGGGGTGCGGCGCGTTACAGCGTGTTTGCGCCAGAAAACCCGCCCGCGCTGGCGTTTGCCCCCCGGTTCAAAACAGTGGCCTGCTACAGCCACGGCGACGACCTGGAGTGGGTGCTGCGAAGCGGTTAGGGCAGTTTCATGATGTTTAGCAGGGTGTTGATAAACACCCTGAAAAATCCATGGATGGATTTTGCCGCTTGCAGGGGTCAAAAAACCCCTGCAAAAGCGCTGTTTTGCGAGGGCTTTGCCTGAGCAAAACAGGTTGAGAAAGTCCACGAGGGACTTTCTCAACA
>CAYJOG010000467.1:0-2763 GCA_964371695.1 uncultured bacterium | reverse complement strand
AACAGGCCGGCCGCCAGTTCGGTCATCTGGTGCGCTGCCCGCTCGGCGGGGGTCGGCTGCTTCCCCACTGGCAACCGGGCCGCTATATCCCGCGCCAGGGCCGACAACGCCGGGTTTTTGGCCACCTGCTCCTGTTCGTGGGGCAAGAGCACCTCGCCACAGAACAACTTTTCCTCCAGAGCGGTCAGTTTGATTTCCGGTTCAGGCGGAAACATGGGCGCGTCCTCCCTCTTGCATGGTGTTCCTCACTTTTTGTATGGACTGAAAATAGGTGGCCTTGATGGTGCCCACGGGGCTGCCCAGCATGGCGGCGATTTCTTCAAACGAGTGTTCCCCCACCAGTCGCAGGTCCACCACCTGACGCTGGCGCTCGGTGAGCGCCGCCAGCCGCACCTGCACCTGCTGGGCCAGCCAGCCCCGGCGAGAGGCTTCTTCGGGCGATTCCATCCGGCCCTCCAAGGGCAGGTCTTCGACAGGGGTGAGCGACATCGGCTGACGCACCGTCTTGCGGTGGTTGTCTCGCAGTGTGTTCAGCGCGATCTGATAGATCCAGGTCTTGAAGGCCGCCTCGCGCCGGTATCGGGGCAATGCCTGCCAAGCTTTGATAAAACTGTCCTGGGCCAGGTCCAGGGCTTCTTCCAGGTTGTGGGTGTAACGACACAGGAACTTCACCAACCCCTGGCGGTGGGCCAGCACCAGTCGGTCAAAGGCCAGGCGATCTCCCCCCGCCGCCCTGGCAGCCAGTTCGGCAGATTCCTGGGCAGTCAGCGCCGTGTCCATCGTTGGGTAAGACGATAAGCACGAAACCCGGTTTAGTCCATTTTTATAATGGTCTGAATTATGAAACTCAGTCCCCCGCCCGAAATCCCTGAAAACCACACCCTGGCCCGGCTGTTTCACGACAACGCGGAGCGATATTCACAGGACAAAGTCCTGCGTTTCAAAAAAAACGGCCACTGGAAAAGCGTGCGCTGGGCCGCCCTGCAAAAGCGGGTGTGGGAAACCGCCAGGGGGCTGCTGGCGCTGAAGCTCAAAAAGCAGGAAACCGTGGCCATTCTGGCCGAGAACTCGCCCTGGTGGGTGACGGCGGACCTGGGGGCCCTCACCGCCGGGGGCGTCACCGTGCCCATTTACGCCACCAACACCCCCCAGCAGGTGGCCCACGTGCTGAAAGACAGCGGCGCGAAATGGGTGTTTGTGAGCACCGAGCAGCAACTGGGCAAGGTGCTGGCCGTGGCAGAACACCTGCCCCAGCTCAAAAAAATCATCACCTTCAGCGAATTGCCCAAAAAGTCGGACATGCAGATGTCTCTGGCCCAGCTCTGGCAAAAAGGCGAAGCGGTTTCTCAGGAGGCCGCCGACGCTGCCCTGGGGCAGATCACCTCGCAGGACCTCGCCCCGCTCATTTACACCAGCGGGGCCACCGGCGAACCCAAGGGCGTCATGCTCACCCACGGGGCGATTCTCAGCAACCTCCAGGCCATCGCCATGTGCTTTCCCCTCACCCGCCGCGACGTGGGCCTGTCGTTTTTGCCCCTCAGCCACAGTTTTGAGCGCACCGCCGGTTATTACCTGCCCCTGATGCAGGGGGCGCAGATCGCCTTTAGCGAACGTCTGGACACGGTGATGGAAGACCTGCCCGCCGTGCGCCCCACGGTGATGACCGCCGTGCCCCGGTTCTATGAAAAGTTCTACGCCGCCGTGCGGGACGAAATGGAGCGCCGGTCTGCGGTGGACCGCGCCCTGCTGCACTGGTCGGTGGAAGTGGGCTTGGACCGGGCCGAACGGCGTCAGGATCACCGCCTGCCCGCCCCCTGGCTGGAGGGGGCCTTTCAGGTGGCGCGGCTGCTGGTGATGAACGCCCTGCGTGAAAAAACCGGCGGCAAGCTGCGGTTTTTTGTGAGCGGCGGCGCGCCGCTTGCGCAGGAGGTGGTGGAGTTTTTCCACGCCGCCGGCCTGCCCATTTATGAGTGTTATGGCCTGACTGAAGCAGGCCCGGTGCTCACGGTGAACCGGCCGGGGGCCTTTCGGTTTGGCACAGTGGGCCGGGCGCTGCCGGGGGTGCAGATTGAAGTGGCCGCCGATGGTGAAATCCTGGCCAAAGGCCCCAACCTGATGCGGGGTTATTTCAACCAGCCCCAGGACACCGCCGACGTTTTGCAGGACGGCTGGCTGCACACCGGCGACCTGGGGCGCATGGACGCAGAGGGATTCCTGCACCTCACGGGCCGCAAAAAAGACATCCTCATCACCGCCGGGGGCAAAAACGTGGCCCCGCAACGGCTGGAGGGATTGCTGATGACCGACCCGTTGGTGGATCAAGCGGTGGTGGTGGGAGATGGCCGCAAATATCTCGCCGCCCTGCTGGCGCCAGACAGCACGCGCCTGCTGGCCTGGGCACGGGAACAGGGCCTGGCGGGGCCAGATGAAACCCCCTCGCTGGAGAACCTCATCCACCACCCCGCCGTCATCACCCGTTATCAGGAAATCATCAACCATCTGAACCACGACCTGCCCAGTTATGAAACCCTCAAACAGTTCACCCTGCTGCCCCGGCGGCTCACCATGGAGGCGGACGAAATCACCCCCACGCTCAAAATCCGCCGGCACGTGGTACAGAGCCGTTATTACGCCCAGATAGAAGCCATGTACCCCGACAATGCCCTGCCAACGGATGAGTGAGCAGGGATGAAAGATGCGCCTCATTCCCCTCTCCCCTTTACGGGGAGAGGGTGGCCGACGCAGTAGGGCGGGCGTCCCGCC
>CAYJOG010000466.1:0-2767 GCA_964371695.1 uncultured bacterium | reverse complement strand
GCCCAAGGCCGTGAGTTCCGGTGGCAGGTTGGGGATGATTTGTGCCTTGGAGTAAATCTGGGTGACCGCAAAGGCGATGTTCAGCGTGCCCAGCGTCACAATGAAGGGCGGCAGTTTGAATCGGGTCACCAGCAAGCCGTTCAAGAGCCCAAAGCCGGTGGTGACTGCCAGGCCACAAATGATGGCCAAGTAGGGGTAGAAACCGTAATTCACCGCGAATTTGGTCATAACGACACCGCCCAGAGCCATCACCATACCGCAGGACAAATCAATGCCGGCAGTCAGAATAATCAGCGTCTGCCCAATTGCCAGCACTCCCACCACCATCACCTGTTGCAGCACGAGGGACAGGTTTTCACCGGTCAGAAAGCGTTCTGACTGGGTGGCAAAAAAAATGCAGGTGCTCAACAGGGCGAGCCAGGGCCCGAGGGCGCCCCACGGGATGTGGCGTGAAGACGAGTTCATGGGCAAAGTCCCCAAAAAAGGAGGAAATAGTTCAGTCGCCCCGGCGCACTCCGGGGCGACAGGCGCTCGCTGATAACCGGATTTCTACGCTTACTTTTCGCCCCAGCACAAAGCCAGCCCGGTCTTGGTGTCTTTGCTGTCTATGCCAGCAATCGCTTTGGCCGAAATCAGCGTCACGCCAGTGTCGGTGTAACCGGAAGACCTTTTGCCTCCCTTGGCGTAGCTCACCCCGGCGGCCACACCAAGTGCCGCCATTTTCAGGGGGTACTGCTGAGACGTGGCAGTGATGATGCCTGCCGCAGTGTCGCGGATACCCTGGCAACCTCCGTCCACTGACAAAATGGTGACGCCTTTTTCTTTGCCGGCCTTTTTCAGTGCGTTGAACGCGCCGGCCGCGGCGGGTTCGTTAATGGTGTACACCACATTGATGTCCGGGATTTTTTGCAGGCAGTTTTCCATCGCGGTCTGGCCTTTGGCCTGGTCGCCAAAGCTGTCGGCCATGCACACGATGGCGGCGTCCCTGGACAACTCATTGGACTTGGCGTCCGCGGCGGACAGGCCGAAGCCCTTCATGAAACCGTTGTGCCGCTGCGCGCCCACCGGGTGACCGGGGAACAAGTCCAGCGTGGCAATCCTGGCGGGTTTGTTGCCCATCACCGCTTTGGCGTACTGACCAATGAGCACGCCCGCTTTGTAGTTGTCGGTGGCAAACAGGGCGTCAGCGCCGTCAAACGGGCTGTCCAGCGCGATCACCTGCACGCCTTTGGCCTGCAATTTTTTGACGGTGGGGATGATGGCGTCGCCGCTCGCGGTGATCAATATGGTCCTGGCGCCGGCCGCCGCCATGTTTTCCAGGGCGGTGATCTGGCCTGCGGTGTCCCCGTCGGTCTTGCCAGCCGCACTGAGCAGCCTGGCACCGAGTTTTTTGGCCTCAGCCTCAGCTCCTTCTTTCATCTTGACGAAGAAAGCATTGGTTTCAGTTTTGGTGATCAGGCCGATGACGGGCTCGCCTGCGGCAAAAACGCCCGGGGTGGCGAGCGTCAGGGCCGAAAGCATCAGGATGGTGGTGACTTTTTTCATGGGGAATCTCCTCAATGGGTGGCAATCAAATTTTGCTGATAGGGGGTGCGAAAGTTTTTAAGCCCCCGGAAATTTACGCTTTACCTTGGAGCGCAGGTGAACTATAGTTGCAAACGACTTACTAAATCAAGTTGCTTTAGTTATGGAAAACCCTGAGATGACGCAAGAAAATATCCCTTTGCAAGTAGCCACGGCGGGCGAAGCGCTGATTGACTTGATTCAGCATGTGGACGGCCGCTTTGAACCCTGCCTGGGCGGTGCGGTTTACAACCTGACGCGCGCGCTGGCGCGCCAAGGGATCGAAACCCTGTACCTCAACCCCTTGTCACGTGACCGCTTCGGCCGCCTGCTGGCCGCGGCATTGCTGGAAGACGGCGTCCATCTGGCAGCGCCAACACCCGTGCCACAAGTGACCTCGCTGGCGGTGGTGGGTGTCAATCTGCAGGGCCAGCCGGATTACGCGTTTTACCGTGAAGGCGTGGCCGACCGTGCCGTCAGCGCACTGGACCTGATGGGTGCTTGCGCCAAACCCGGGACCGACGCATTGTCACTGGTGTGTACCGGTGCGCTGGCGCTGTCGCCCGACGACGCGGACATCTACCTGCCCTGGTTATCAGGCCAGCGCCAGGCGGGCCGCACGGTGGTGTTGGATGCCAATCTGCGTCCCTCGGTCATGCATGACCTTTCCCGCTACCGCCGACATGTCCTGAGCGCCCTGCAACATGCCGACGTTATCAAGGTCAGTGATGAAGACCTTGATTGCCTGAACCTGCCAGGGCCAGACGCCACCACGCGGGCCAGCCACCTGCTGTGCAACAGCCGTGCCCACCTGGTGGCGCTGACTCGTGGCGGCGGCGGTGCCACGCTGCTGACGCGCCACGGCCAGGTGTTTCACGCGCGCGAAACGGAACGCGTGGCGGTGCTTGACACCGTGGGCGCGGGTGACTGCTTCCTGGCCGGGTTGGTGGTTGCCATGCTCGAAAACAAGATTCCCGCAGATTGGGGCTCGGCTGAGGTGCCGCCGGCGCAGGCCCGAGACCTGCTGCGCCACGCCGTCGCCAGCGCCACGATTTGCGTCACGCGCCGCGGCTGCGTGCCACCCCGACGTGATGAAGTGCGAGACCGGTTGGCCAGTGCGGCGATCGAGTTCACGGCTGCGCCGCAGACCTTGCCAGACGGCAAGCGGTGAGCGTTATGGCAGGTCCCCTGCGCAGTATTGCAC
>CAYJOG010000465.1:0-2768 GCA_964371695.1 uncultured bacterium | reverse complement strand
GCATCTGCTGGCGGGCTTGTGGGCGCGGGCACGGGAATCGGGGGCCAGCGGCGAACACCTGCTGTTTGTTTCTGAAGAAGAAAAGCAGTGGTTGACGGCCCAGGGCTGGACAGACCGCATGGGTTTGCAGTTTCACTGGCGCAACCGGGGTTATGGCGACTTCGACGATTTTCTGGGTGACCTGAACACCAAACGCCGCAAGGAAACCCGCCGCGAGCGGCGGCTGGCGGGCCAGACGGGCCTGGGCTTTGAAACCCTTCAGGCGGGCGAAGCCCCCGATGAAGTTTGGCGCGCCATGGCCCGGTTTTATGAAAACACGGTGGATCGTAAGGGCGGGGCAGCCTATCTCACGCCCCAATTTTTTGATCTGATGCGGGACACCTATGCCCACCGGGCGGTGATATCGGTGGCCTGGCGGGGTGGCGCGGTGGCCGGGGCCGCCCTGAACTTTCAGAAGGGCGGGCATCTCTATGGCCGTTACTGGGGCGCGGATGAAGACACGCCCTGCCTGCATTTCGAGTTGTGTTATTACCAGGGCATTGAGCACGCCATCCGGCATGGGTTGGCGCTCTACGAGGCCGGGGCGCAGGGAGAGCACAAACTGGCGCGGGGTTTTCTGGCCACGCCCACCTATAGTTGTCACGCCCTGGGGCACAAGGGGCTGGCCAGGGCTGTGCGTGACTTCACGTTGCGTGAAAAACATTCGGTGGTCGCCACCATCGGGTTTTATTCCGACCACACGCCGTTCAAATCGCCATGAACAAACAGAAAATCCACGTGGGCACCAGCGGCTGGTTTTACAGCGAATGGAAAGGCCCGTTTTATCCGGCCAAATGCCCCAGCCGTCTTTTTTTGCAGGAGTACCAGCAACACTTTCACACCAGCGAAATCAACAATTCCTTTTATCAGTTGCCCAAACCTGAGAGGATTGGCCAGTGGGTGAGCAGCACGCCGGAGAACTTCATCTTTTGTGTCAAGGCCAGCCGTTACATCACCCACATGAAAAAGTTCAAGGAGCCGGAAAACACGCTGCCGCTTTTTCTGGAACGTCTGGCCCTGTTCGGGCCAAAGCTGGGGCCGGTGCTTTTTCTGGTGCCGCCCAAGTTCAGGTATGACGAAGCGCGCCTGGCTGGTTTTCTGCACGCCCTGCCCAAGGGCCTGCGGGGGGCTTTTGAGTTGCGTGACGCCACCTGGCACAACCCGGCAGCCTATGACCTGCTGCGTCAGCACGGCCACGCCCTGGTGGTGGTGGACCTGAAGGGGGAACTCAGCCCGGTGCATCTGCTGGGCAATTTCATGTACCTGCGTTTTCACGGCGCGACGGATCACGGTTATGGCCGATATGACACGGCCCTGCTGAAAGACCGGGCCGCCCTCATGCACTCCTGGGCCAAAGAAGGCCGCGAAGTGTTCGCTTATTTCGACAACGACGCCGAAGGGGCCGCGCCGCTGGACGCGCTGGAGCTGAAGACGTGCCTGGGAGGGTGACCCTTTTGGATCACCGGATATTGCCGGTGAAAAACAGATACAACTCGTCTTCAAAACGCTTGGCGTCGGCATAGCCCTGGTCAATGAGTTCGCGGGTATAAGCCCCGTCAAACAGCAGATAACTCATCAGGTCCGATTCCGCCAGTGTGCCCATGTCCATCAGCGCCTTCAGCACGCGGGCGGGCATGCCCTTGAAATCTTTTTGCCTTTCTTTGAGCACGGTGATGGCCAGTGCGCTGATGTCCGTGCTCGGCCCCAGCATGAGTTCTTCCACCACCCGATAGGCGGTGCCGCGGAACGGCTCGATGGATTCGTTCAGGCGGTCCAGAAAATCCGGGCCAAACACCTTCTGGCCATGGCGGATCATGACGTTGATGCGGTTGAGCCGCTCGATGTCATAGGTGAGGCGGTCCATCATCAGCGCGCTCAGGTTTTTGCCCAGCAGATAGGGCAGGTTGGGGTTGACGCTGGTTTCGCCAAAGGGGGCCGTCATGGCCAGTGTGGGAGAGGGCGGGCGCAGGCTGATTACCAGCACGCGGTCTGCCCCCAGACGCAGTGCGGGCGAAATCGGCGTGTTCATGCGCACGCCGCCATCCACCAACAGTCGGCCATCCACTTTGACGGGCGGAAACAGAATGGGGATCGCCGCGCTGGCCAGTGCGTGTTGCGGGCCGATGTGCGCGGCGAAACTCACACAATAGGGGTCGCTGCCTGCGGGCAGGGCCTGATGGTTTTTCTGGTGGGTGTAGATGACCGAGGAGCCGCTCACCAGATCGGTGGCGGTCACGGTGAGGCCGTGCAGATGGCCCTTTTGCAGGTGGTCTTCCAGATTGTCCCAGGGCACGGCGTTTTCCACCAGTTCCCGCAAGGGGGTGCTGTCCAGGAGGGCGCTGTTTTTGAGCGGGGCCTTGCCCAGGGCCCAGGCGGGCAGGCGGCGAATGTCGTCAAAACCAAAATGAAACACGCTGGGCAGTTGCAGGGTGCTCCACATCTCCAGCATCTGGTCAATGCCGTAGTCCTCCTGGTCGGCGTTTACCGCCAGGAAACAGGCGTTGATGGCTCCCACGCTGGTGCCGGTGAAAATGTCGAACCGCACGGGTTTTCCCAGCACTTTGGGGAAGTCCTTGATCAGGTATTTGAGCATCCCTGCTTCAAAGGCTCCCCGTGCGCCGCCGCCGGAAAGCACCAGGGCGATGCGTTCTGGGTCAGCCGATGGTGTCACGGTGTTCACCAGTTTGCAGCTTCACCAGTTGTGAATACAAGCCCCCCTGGCCCATGAG
>CAYJOG010000464.1:0-2771 GCA_964371695.1 uncultured bacterium | reverse complement strand
AAAGGTGTGTTGTTTTTGTTTCAACTGGATTCCCGCTTTCGCGGGAATGACGGCGGGAGGCGTTGAGCCTTTTCCTTTCTCAACTCCCAACCTCTACCTTCCAGCTTCCAACACCCCCGCACAAAAAAAACGCCGGGGTAAAAGCCCCGGCGTTTTGTCTGCGGTGTGAAAGGTGTTGCTCAGTCTTCCAGAAAGGTCTGGAGTTTCATGGCCAGGCCCATGTTGCCGTCAATGCGCAGCTGCTGCTGCATGAAGGCCATCTGGGGATTCAGCTCTTTTTTCACGATGGACGCCCAGGTGTCGGCGTCGGCATCGATCACCACGTGGCTGCTGTCGTGGTGGCCTTCGCCGATTTCCACGGGCTGGCCGTCGGCCACGGTCACATGCCAGTGTCCCGCACCTTCGATATTGAACTGATAGGTGCTGTTGATGCCTTCATATTTGGAAGGATCATTCAGACGGGCGGGCAGGTCTTCTACAAAAAACTTCTTTACTTCATCGACGCTCATGGGAGCCTCCTTGGTTTTTTTCCGCTGATGCGGTTGATTCCGGTGAGTGGTGGGGGGCAAGAGCCTAGAACATTTTGGGGCCGCCCGCTTGCTTTGTAGCACCCGTGGCCGAGAGGCCAGGGATGGCCGTTTCCGCCGCCGGTTCAGCCCGGCTGGCGATGGCCCTATGCCCTTTTTGAAAGAAAAAACCACTGGGCAAAAGCCGGTTTTGGGGTTGGGCTGGACCGTGCGGCGTTGTTCGCAAGGTTTCACGGATGAAACCGGCGAACCCAATATAAAGCCGGTCGGTTTTTTTGCCTGGTTACCCCGTCTCCTTTCTTATCTGAATAAGAAATCAAACTGCCTAGAAGGTGAACAGGTCAAGCCCGCCCGTGACATGAATGGCCGCGCCGGTAATGTATTTGGCCTGCTGGCTGCACAGGAACACCACGGTGTTGGCGATGTCTTCGGGGTCGCCCTCTTTGCCCAAGGCCACGCGCTTGCGCATGCGGTCCAGAAGCGGACTCATTTTGAGAATGTCGGTGCCGATGATGCCCGGCACAATCGCGTTGCTGGTGATGTTGTATTTCGCACCTTCCAGCGCCACGGTTTTCGCCAGACCGATGGTGCCCATTTTGGTGGCGCTGTAACCCGCCTGACCAAAACCACCCATGGTGCCCGCCACGCTGGACATGCTCACCACGCGGCCCCAGTTGGCCGCAATCATGTGGGGCAGCACGGCTTTGGTCACGTTGTAGGTGCCACCCAGGTTTACTTTCAGGTCCAGGTCGAACATGTCGTCGTTCATGCTCTTGACCTGGCTCACGTTCATGAGCACCGAGGCGTTGTTCACCAGAATGGTGGGCGCGCCCAGGTCTTCCGCCACCTTGGCCACGATTTCCTTCACCGCCTTGCGGTCGCTGATGTCCAGCTTGTAGGCGACGGCTTTCACGCCCAGCTTGGCCACGTCCTCGGCGGTCTGAATCGCGCCCTTTTCGTTGAGGTCAATCACGGCCACGTTCACGCCTTCGCCAGCGAGCTTGAGGGCGTCTTCTCGCCCCAGGCCACGGGCGGCGCCGGTGACGATGGCGGTTTTTCCTGCAATGCCGAAATCCATGTGGTTCTCCTTGATGGTTGATTTTGTGGACGGGCGGGTTTGGCCCGCGCCGCCGTCAATGCTCCGTTTTTTTACTCACCCTTGAAGTTGGGTTTGCGCTTCATGAAAAACGCACCGATGCCCTCGGCCACGTCTTTGCTGCTCACCAGCGGCAAAAAGTTTTCCCGCTCACGTTTCAGGCCCTCGTTCATGGTTTCGTCCACACCGCCATACACGCTGTCGATAATGCCCTTCACCGCCAGAGGCGGGCGCTCGGCCAGTTCGGCGGCAAACCGGATGGCGGCTTCGCGCACTTCATCCGGGCTGTCAAACACTTCCTGTACCACGCCCAGTTCCACCCATTGTTCGGCGATGAGCAGGGTGCCCAGCAGCATGAGCTTGAGCGCCAGTGGCCGGGGCAGTAGACGCGCCAGGCGCTGGGTGCCGCCATAACCCGGAATCAGCCCCAGGTTGCTTTCGGTCAGGCCCATTTTTGCGCCCTTTTTCATGAAGCGGAAATGGCACGCCAGGGCGATTTCGCAACCGCCGCCGGTGGCGTGGCCGTTGAGCGCGCACACCACGGGTTTGCCCATGCGCTCCAGGCGGGTGAGCGTGTTCTGGCCCTTTTCAATCAACGCCGAGGCATCTGCTCCGCCGCCAAAACCGGCCTTGAGGTCCGCGCCGGCGCAGAAGATTTTTTCGCCGCCGCCGGTGATGACGATGGCGCGGATGTCCCTGCGGCTTTCGCACAGGTCCAGCAGCTTGTCCAGTTCGCCGGTGGTCTGGGCGCGGATGGCGTTGGCATCGTTCGGGCGGTCCAGTGTGAGAATGGCCACCATGCCTTCTTCGCGTATTTTCCAGTCTTGCAGGTTCAGTTCTTCCTGGCTCATCCCAGGGCCTCCTCTTGCCGCCGGGATTTGCCCGGGCCGGATTTTTTCTTCTGAATGCGTCGTTCGATTTCGCCCTTCACATCGTCATACCACCGCAGGTTGGTTTCGGCCAACATGCGCCCCCGCGCCGCCAAGGCAGAATAAGCAAAGGGCCACTGGCCGGGATTTTCTTCTTCCAGAATCCGAATGGCCTCCAGAAACTCCTGCAGGGACGTGGCCTTTTCCCGCACAG
The DNA here is from genome assembly GCA_964371695.1 of uncultured bacterium. Taxonomy (GTDB): domain Bacteria; phylum CAYJOG01; class CAYJOG01; order CAYJOG01; family CAYJOG01; genus CAYJOG01. Next base: position 65 of record CAYJOG010000464.1, on the reverse strand, counting down.
CCTCCAGCACTTCCTCCAGGTTGGCGAAACGCAAAAAATAAAACCCCACGTCAAAGGTGTAATAG
>CAYJOG010000463.1:0-2773 GCA_964371695.1 uncultured bacterium | reverse complement strand
GAGCAGCAGGTCATCACCAAAATTGCCCGCGCCAAAATAACCAATCAGCGCCAGACCACGCCGTTCAGCCAACTTTTTTCTCCCACATTTTTTCCAGCCCCGCCAGCGTCGCCACCAGCAACAAACCGATTCCCCCACCCAACCCCAGACCCAGCAGGCCCCGCCACAGGCTCAGATTGATGGGGGTGTGAAAATGGCAGAAGGTGTTGATGAGGCTGGCCTGACCCGCCGCGCCCAGGGCCAGCAGGCCCCAGGCCACCATGGATCGCCGGTCCTTCTGCACCAGCCACAGCCCCAGCAACAACGCCGGGTGACCCACCAGAAACTCTTTGGTGCGGGGCCGCACACCCCAGAACATTTCCAGCGAATCGCGCGCCGCCAGTTCAAAACCGGTGGTGGCGCCGCTTTCGTTGCCCGACCGCAGCACCAGCAGCGCCCCCGCCCCCGCCAGCAACAACGCCCCCAGCAATTCACCGCGGGTGGGCGGCGACGACAAAAATTTCAGAAAAGGAGAGCCCGACGTGGTTTCAGGGTCGGGCTGGAACATCCAGCCCAGCGCCACCAACCCCAGGGGCGCAAACAACGCCAGCTTGATGCCCTTGAACACAAACACACCGGTCATGGCCTCGGCGCTGCTGAAGGTTCCCGCCGTGAGCAGGCCCGCCGCGAGACTGGTGGCGCTCACCAGCACCCAGGCGGCCACGGCCCCCGGCACACCCCGGCCCCATCCCCACCACCGCTGGCGCGCCAGGGCCATAATGGGCAACGTCCCCGCCGCCGTCACCGCCAGCAGTCCCAGCAAAAGCCGGACATTCAGCCCCCCGGCCAGCCCCCCCATCACCAGCGCACCGGCCAGCACACCGGCCCCCACCAGCACACGCCACGCAAAAGGCGCGAGCAGCATCAGCCACACACCACACAGGCAAAGCAGCCCCGCCAGCATCATGCGCTGGGCCGTGGCGTCTGGGGTGAAACCTTCAAACGGGCTGGGGGGGCCCACCCTCAGGCCTTCCGATTTGAGACCGCCCACAATGGCCTTGAGATAACGGCGGTTCAGCCCCAGCAACTGGTCTTTGGGCGCAAACAGCACGGGGCGCACATAAAGCACCCGCACGTTGCGCTCGCGTGCCGCCCGCACAAACCGCTGCACAAACTTGCCGTGAGAAAACTTCTTCATTTCTTCTTCGGCGATGGTGTGCAGCTTGCGGGCCTGGGGATACATGGCCTTGAACTGGTCCAGGCCGTCCATCTCGGCCTGCTCGGCAAGACACACACCCTGGGGCAGCGTGCCCAGCAAATCGGCAGATTCCCTGATTTCACCGGGAAACCCCGGCACCTCCACACCGCTGAAAATCAGGCAGCCCGCCGGACGCACCGTGCGCAGGGTTTGCAGCTTCCAGGCCAGCAGGTCGGGCGTGGAAAGCGTGTTGTTGAACCGGGGGAACAGGCGAAAGCGCCGGGCGGCGCGGGGGATGGACGCTTTGCCAAACCCCACCCCTATTTTGATGGCGTTCTCACCCAGCGAGGCGGGGGTCTCCAGCACCTGAAAGGTTTCCCCCGCCGGTGTGCGCACCAGAAAACGCTGCCAGCTTGCAAGAAACCGCAGGCGGAAGCCCTCCTCAATCCGGTCCAGCAACTCACCATCGCCGCTCACCAGATACAAACGCTCCGGGTCAATGGGGTGGTTGTCCATCCACACCCCCAGGTTGCGGAACGCCAGCATTTCCGCACCCCGCTGCACCTGAAGCCGTCCCTGGCTTTCCAGGGATTCCAGCGTGTCTTCTTCTATGGCCAGGTCGCGGTAACCCCACCCATGGGCGCGCCGCAGCCAGTCGCCGGGGCGCTCGCCGGTGAGCCGCGCCAGCCGCGCCACCGTGGCGTAATCCAGCACCAGCGCCACCCTGTTCTGCTTTTGCTCGAACTGATAACGCGACCTCAACACCGATCCAGCCAAAGCCAGCGACAGCGCCACCACAACCAGCAGCAAGCCCCACAGGGCTTTATGGGCACGGGCCTGCTCCACCCGTCAGTTATTCTCCAGAGACTGCTGGCGCTTTTGACCAATGTGGGTGAGCAGGCGGTCCCGGTCCCGTGCGGTGAGGTCCAGAAAAGTCAGCCCCACATCAAACCGTCCGGTTTCTTCACCCGGCAGACACGACACCACTTTTGCCTGACACCGAACCGGCGCGGCGTCTTCACTCAACACCAGCACCAGCGCCACCACTTCATCCAGCGGCATGGGTTGCGAAAAGCAGAACCGCGCCCCGCCGCCGGAAAGATCCTTTCCCTTGGCGGTGTGGGTCTCCGTCCCCAGTTCAAAACGCAGGGTAAACGGCTCGTTCAGGCGGTAAAAAATCCGGTGTTCTTCCACCAAGGCATCTTAATCGCGCCATTTGTTTTTGTCAGGTGGTGTTTACGTTTCCTCCAGCGATAATCCCGACAGCAGGCTGCCCACCGTGAGTGTGGCGCTGCTCATCACCATCATCAGCGCGGCCACCAGGGGGTTGAGCCAGCCCGCCAGCGCCAAGGCCACGCCCACCAGGTTATAAACAAACACCCACCCCAGCGCCAGCCACACGCGGGACCGGGCGACGCCCCCAGCATTTTTGAGCATCAACAGAACCCGCAGGTCATCTCCCAGCACCAGCACGCGGGCCGCTTCGCGCACCAGATCCGCCCCGCAGCGCACCGCCACCCCCCCCCGGGCGGCCTTGAGCGCCCCGGCGTCGTTAAGGCCGTCCCCCACCAACAGGGCGGGCACACCCGCAGCCTG
>CAYJOG010000462.1:0-2774 GCA_964371695.1 uncultured bacterium | reverse complement strand
ACACGATCACCGCTTCGGGGGTGTCGTCCACAATCACGTCCACGCCCGCCAGCATTTCAAAGGTGCGGATATTGCGGCCCTCGCGGCCAATGATGCGCCCCTTGATGTCGTCGCTCGGCAGGGCCACCACGCTGATGGTGTTGTCCAGCACCTCGCCCACGGCCACCTTCTGCACGGCAAAGGTGACGATTTCGCGGGCCTTGGCGTCGCCCTCTTCGCGGGCTTTTTTCTCAATGCTGGCCACCAGCCGCTGGGCTTCTTCTTCGACATCGCGCTGAATGCGGCTCAAGAGTTCGGCCTTGGCTTCTTCGGCGGTGAGTTTGCCCACTTCTTCAAGTTTTTTCTGTTCGGTGATCAGGGCGTCTTCAAGCCGCCGTTCGTCCTGTGTCAGTTTGTCTTCGCGCCTGCGCAGGTCGCGCTCCAGGTTGTTGATCTGCTGGGTGCGTTTTTCCAGATCCTGTTCCAGTTTCTGGAGGCGTTTTTCCTGGGTTTGCATGTCCAGCTTGCGGGTGCGGGAGTCTTTGTCCAGCTTTTCGCGGGCCTTTTGGTGGTCTCGGCGCAAGGTGGCCAGGGTGTCCTTGTGCATTTTGTCGAGTTCGGCCCGCACGGCTTCCAGTTGCTGTTCGTGCTGGGTGCGCAGTTCCTCGACTTTGCCGGTTTGTGTGCCGCGGGCGCTGAGCAGGCCCACGAACGCGCCTGCCGCCACCCCCACGGCCAGCATGGCCAATGGCAGAATGAATTCCATAATTTTCTCAGTCCTCTCTTGGTGCGACAGGAAGGGGAGGAAGCTCGTTTTTCTTCAGCTTTTCCCGTACTTCTGCCTCGATTTTCGCCATGGTGGCCGGGTCGGTTTTCAGTTCCGCCAGCACCTTGTCGCGGCCTTGGCCCAGGCGTTCGCCGCCATAGCTGAACCATGAGCCGGCCCGTTCCACGATGCCTGTTTCAATGGCCACGTCCAGCACGTCGCCCTCGCGGCTGATGCCGACGCCGTAGATGATGTCGAACTCCGCCTTGCGGAACGGCGGGGCGACCTTGTTTTTGACCACCTTGACCCGTGTGCGCACACCCACCACTTCGCCGCCTTCGCGGATGTTGTCAATGCGCCGGATGTCCAGCCGCACCGAGGCGTAGAACTTCAGCGCCCGGCCGCCGGTGGTGGTTTCGGGGCTGCCATAGAGCACGCCGATTTTTTCGCGGATCTGGTTGATGAAAATGACGAGGGTGTTGTGTTTGCTCACGGCGGGGGTGAGTTTGCGCAGGGCCTGACTCATGAGGCGGGCCTGAAGGCCCATGTGGGCGTCGCCCATGTCGCCTTCCAGTTCGGCCCGGGGCACCAGGGCGGCCACCGAGTCGATCACCACCACGTCAATGGCGCCGCTGCGCACCAGTTGTTCGGCGATTTCCAGGGCCTGCTCGCCGGTGTCGGGCTGGCTCACCACCAGGTTTTCGATGTCCACGCCCAGCTTTTGGGCATAGGAAGGGTCCAGGGCGTGTTCGGCGTCAATAAAAGCCGCGATGCCCCCCATGGCCTGGGCCTGGGCCACCGCATGCAGGGCGATGGTGGTTTTACCGCCCGATTCCGGGCCGAACACTTCCACCACACGGCCACGGGGAAACCCCCCCACGCCCATGGCGAGGTCCAGACTCAGGCAGCCAGAGGGGATTACTTCAAAATTCAGTCCGGTGGGCCGGTCACCCAGGCGCACCACGGCGTTTTTGCCAAACGCCCGTTCAATAGACGAAAAGGCCGCTTTCAGGGCCTTGATTTTTTCTTCGTTGGGAGCCTTGGCGGCGGTGGCCGCCTTGGCGGGGGGGGCGGAGGTGTTTTCCTCCGCTTTGGTCGTGGGCTTGCTCATGGCCCCTCCTTGAGAAATGAAATGTGGAGGGGAATCTGCTGGCTAGAAACCTCCCGAACCCTTGATTTTGGTGGGGTCGCGCAGTTGTTCGGTGGACTTGGCCATGTCACCCAGGAACGGGAGTTCGTAGATGAACTGGTAAGTGGCCGAAGCCTGCGCAACCTTCTGAAAATTAGAGGTTGGGTTGAAAAGAACCTGGTAGACCAAAAAAAACCGGATGATCTGGACGCCCGACACAAGGCCAAAAATAGCGCCCAGGGTCGGTTCCATTGCATCTCCGGCGGGTTCCATGCGGGTGGTGAGGTACACAAACGCGCCCCCCAGCACACCGGCCAGAAAAATTCCCCAGAAAAGCGCCGCAAAAGCGGTTGAGGGATTGCCGAGAAAAGACAGGACAGCGCCCATTTTGGGGGCCATCGTCTGGAAGTTCTGCAGTGCAAAGTTCAACCCCACCCAGGCGCACACACCAGCGGCGGCCCCCTGAATGAGTTTGCGTTTGTACTCCACCACCACCACGGTGACGATCACACCCACAATGACAAAATCCAGCCAGTTCACGACGGTTGTTTCACTCGAAAAAAGAGATTCCCTTTCTATGTAGGTAAATTGCGCGTGAGCGCGGTTACTTGGTTTTCCATTCAAACACGCCGTCTTCGCTCACCAGAGAGGGGTCCTCTTTGGCGTGCTGGCAGCGTTCCACATACAGTTTGCTGGGGCCGTCATCGGGGGTGATTTCCAAGGCTTTTTTGAACTCTGCAATGGCCTCATCCCATTCCCGCTTGCGGTAAAACTCCAGTCCGGCGTTATAAAACTTAAGCATTTCCAGTGTTTGATTGTCCAGCATGGCAGGCGACTCCGAGGGTTTATTGGGGGCCATTATAACGGCGTTCGGGAGCCAAAAAGATAAAGGTTTGTTCG